>DATHUB010000168.1:2500-25055 GCA_035462695.1 Coriobacteriia bacterium
CGGCCTCGATCGCCTCTATGGCGTCGATAGGCAGCGCAGTACAGAGCCGGTAGTACTTGGGCATGAGGTCGTCGGGAATCGACATGATCTTACCGAACATGTCCGCTGGCTCATCCGTCAGTCCAACATAGTTGCCGTAGCTCTTACTCATCTTCTGAACGCCGTCGGTGCCCTCCAGCAGAGGAAGCGTCAGACAGACCTGCGGCTCCATGCCGCTCTTCTCCATCAGCTCACGCCCCGCAAGCAGGTTGAAGAGCTGATCGGTGCCGCCAAGCTCAACATCGGCGTTGACCGCGACCGAGTCATAGGCCTGTGCGACGGGATAGAGGAACTCATGGAGCGAGATGCCGACACCTTCACGGTAGCGCTTCGAGAAGTCATCCCTCTCTAGTATGCGCGCGACTGTGAAACGACTGGTGAGGCGCAACAAGTCGGCGAAACCGAGTGCAGCAAGCCACTCTGAGTTCCGCCGTAGTTCGGTCTTGGCTGGGTCGAGAACCTTGAAAGCCTGGTCGATGTAGGTCGTCGCGTTCGCATCGATCTGCTCCATGGTCAGCGGAGGCCGGGTGCTGTTGCGCCCCGACGGGTCGCCGATCAGAGCCGTGAAGTCACCGATGATCAGCACGACTGTATGGCCGAGGTCTTGAAACTGCCGAAGCTTGCGGAGCGGAACAGCGTGCCCGAGGTGCAAGTCCGGCGCAGTAGGGTCGACCCCGAGCTTCACGCGAAGCGGGTCGCCTTTCATCAACTTCTTGGCGAGGTCGGCCTCGGGTACGAGATCGGCGATTCCGCTCTTGACTACGTGGAGCTGCTCATCGGGTGAGAGCACGACCGTCCTCCTGGTCAATTCGCCCGGTAACGTCGTAGCGACGGCGTGAGCCCGGGCCGGGGGTGGCGTGAGGTTTGCGTGTCATACTAGCAGACGCCGCAGCGCAGAAATGAGCTTGCAGGCCATGCGAGACGGGGCTTGCGAACTGGTTTGCGCAGCCGCGCTCGCCCTCATCGACTCTCTTCATGAAGGATGCAAATGACCGACTCGTTCGACGATCGCACTGGCGATTCACCTCGGCCGAGGCCTCGCCAACGACCGTCCGCCTCGAAACGCCCTCCGGAGCGCGCACGGCGTGCCCCAACTGCGAAACGAGGCGGTGCCACGAAGCGGGCAGCCGGGACAAGCCCGAAGCGGCCCAGGTCGTCGCGCCCTGCGCCCCCACCCCCTCGCGGCCGCTTCGGACGGATAATGCGCGGGCTTCTCATCTTCGCGGCGCTGGTCGCTGTCGCCGTCGGTGTGACCGGCTGCGCGGTCTATACCTCCATGTCATCAAACCTGCCCGACCCTGATGTCAGGCAAGCCCGCGGGCGAGATCAGTCGACGGTCATCGCGGACAGGAACGGCAAGACACTCGTCCGGTTGTACGCAGAGCAGAATCGGCAGGACGTCGCCCTCGAGAAGATCCCTGAACACCTGCGACAGGCCGTGATCGCCACTGAGGATCAGCGCTTCTACGAGCACGAGGGAGTCGATCCTCTCGGCATTGCCCGCGCAGTAGTGGTAGACGTCATCCGTCAAGAGAAGGCGCAGGGCGGATCGACGATCACCCAGCAGTATGTCAAGCAAGCGTTTGTCACGTCAGAGAAGACGCTCAAGCGCAAGATCCAGGAGGCGATCCTGGCGCGCAAGGTGGAGCAGCGGTACAGCAAGGACGAGATACTCGAGCTCTACCTGAACACGATCTACTTCGGGCACGGGGCATACGGCGTCGAGGCGGCGTCCCGCGTGTACTTCGGAAAGAGCGTGGAGGACGTCAGCGTCGCCCAGGCCGCGGTCCTCGCCGGCGTCATCAAGTCGCCGGGTCGCTACTCCCCCCACCTCGACAAGGAGGCGGCGCTGGCGCGTCGCAATACCGTCTTGTCACAGATGAAGGCCGAGGAGTACCTGAGCGCTGAGGAGTATGCGGAGGCCGTCGACAAGAAGCTCAAGGTTGTCGATCTCAAGCCGCTGTCGACGCGAGCCCCCTACTTCGTCGAGTGGATCAAGAACAACCTCATAGACAAGTACGGCAAGCAGGCCGTCTACCGCGGGGGCCTGCGCGTGAAGACGACGCTCGACCTCAAGATGCAGAAGGCGGCCGAGAACGCGGTCTCGTCAGTGCTCAACCAGAAGGGCGATCCTTCCGCGGCTGTCGTTGCCATCAGGCCGAGCACGGGCGAAGTGGTGGCGATGGTGGGAGGCCGCAACTTCTCCAAACAGCAGTACAACGTCGCGGTACAGGGCCAACGGCAGCCTGGATCCGCGTTCAAGCCCTTCGTCTTGGCGACGGCGCTCAAAGAGGGAGTTAGCCCCGAGCAGTCCTTCAAGTCGGGCGCGCGGACATTCCAAGTCGGCAGCCAAACGTGGCGCGTGACCGGTAGCTCCACCAAGGCGATGCGTCTGCGCGCGGCTACTGAGAAGTCCGTCAACTCAGTCTTCGCCCAGCTCATTCTCGATGTCGGCCCAGAGGACGTGGTCGCCACCGGCGAGAAGATGGGTCTCCACAAAGGAATCGAGCCGGTACCCGCCATCGCATTGGGCGGACTTGAAGACGGTGTCTCGCCCCTTGAAATGGCCCGCGCGTACGCCACGCTCGCGTCCGGTGGCCGGCGTCCGGCGACGTACGGCATCGCGCGGGTCGCGGACCTGGATGGGAAGGTGCTTCAGAAGACGAAGCCGAAGTCGGTTCGCGCCCTTGATCCGGCAGTTGCGTATCTGACTACCGATATCCTCACCGGAGTGATTGAGCGAGGTACGGGAACCGCGGCGCAGATTGGGCGCCCCGCCGCCGGCAAGACCGGCACGACCCAGCAGTACCGTGACGCGTGGTTCGTCGGCTACACGCCGGACCTGGTTACCGCGGTCTGGGTCGGCTACCCCGATTCGCAGAAGGAGATGGACTCGGTACATGGGATCAGCGTCACCGGCGGAACCCTTCCGGCGCAGATCTGGTCGCGCTTCATGAAATCCGCGCTTGAGGGCTCTGACGTCGAACAGTTCGTGCGTCCTGCGGGTCTTACTCGCGTGAAGGTCTGCTCGGAAACCGGCGGCGCCGTGACCGAATTCTGCCCCAAGCCCATATCCGCGCTGGTTCTCGTCAAGTCCAAACCTGAACCGTGCGAGGAACACACGAAGCCGGAGGAGGTCAAAGTGCCTTCGGTTGTCGGGCTCACCAAAGTGGACGCGCTCGCCAAGTTGGAGAAGGCGACACTGAAGGTGACGGTGAAAGAGCGTCAGGTGAGCGGAGCCGAAGATGGCACCGTGGTGTCGCAGAACCCTGCGGCCGGAACCAAGGTGGACGCTGAGAGCGGAATCACGATAGTCGTCGCCACCGGCGGTGCCTCCTCGGATGCGCCCGTCCCGTCCTTTGAAGGACCCGCCACCGCCAAGGCGGGCGAGAAGGTGAGCTATGATGCCTCGCCTTCAACCGACGACGGTCGCATCGTCAGCTACTACTGGGAGTTCGGAGACGGGGGCACCGCAACGAAACAGAAGGTCTCGCATGCTTGGAGTTCGCCGGGTGTGTACGAGATCACTCTGTGGGTGACAGACGACGCGGGGCTGCAGGGTTCGATCACGCGGCGGGTCACCGTCCGATAGGACCTATCGCACGCCTCTGAAGAAGTGGCCCGAGGTGCTCACGCCCTCGGGCTTCTTCACGCTTACGCCGGCCGCAATCCTATCGAGGGCCGAGCGCAGTCGAGCGGTCTCGCGGGCGGCTGACTCGGCGGTCTCCGTCTCGAGGTCGAGCCGCAGCGCCGCAACCCCGGCTTCGATCAACTCGGGCAGAGCTCCCGTGGCATCCAGCGGCACCGAGTTGTAGAGGTGCGTTCGACCTTGCGAGTCGGTGGTCACGGGGAAGCGATAGCCTTTTCGGTCGCGCAAGAAGCGCGTCTCGCCGCGCCGGGGGCATGACTCACACTTCTGCGCGCAGGGACCCTCGGAGGTGAGCACGCAGTGCTCGGTCACCATCAGTTCCTGCCGGCCCCCCACGGCCACACCTACGGGCACGATCGCTCCGCGCGTGATCGCGCGGACCTGCGCGAGCGTCAGCTCAGGGGAAAGCCAAACCAGGCTGGCCCCAAGCTCGGCAAGCTGGGCTACCGACTGCTCGTTCAGAGCGTTGAGCGACCAGTGCGCTTGTACCTCGCGGCCGTCCTGAGCAAGTCGCCACAGTGCGCCGAGAGTCCCCGCGACCCCGCGCCCCGCGCTGCGGACCGTGTCGAGGAGCGGCGCACACTCGGCGTCGTGGCAGACGCGAGGGACGAGGGGGGCCACGTTCGCCGCAACATCTTCGCCCACGAGTTCGTTTGCCGACACATGCGCTTCGTCCGCGCCCGCTTCAAGACACGCGCGGGCCGCCTCCGGGCTGCCGGCCACTGTGACCAGTCGGGGCCGCTGAGGGGGACGGGCGGGACGACCGAGGGACGGAACAGCTGCTCCACATGTTGTCCGACTCGTCCACGGCGACAGAACCGCGGATTCGTAGTCGTCCAGGGCTGCTCGCCGCACTGCGTGAATGGCGGAGAAGCCAACTCCGGCCTGGGGCGACAGCTCGATATCCCAAGATGCAGCTGTATAGGGCGTTCCGCCGAGACGTCCGACGTGCTCTTGAATCTCCTGAGCGCTGACCGCCTTCGTACGCGCTGCCTCGACGACAGCACCCGATGCCGAGCCCATGCGACCCTCGGCGTCAGTCACCGTAACCGCTAGCGGCGCCCCGAGCACGACTCGGACCGCGAAACCCAGGTCGATCCTAGAGCCCGAGGTGTCCGAGTACAGCCGCTCCGCCGCGGCGGTGAGAGCCGCGTTCCGCACGCGAAAGACACGATCCCCGCCGTTCGTGCTCTCCTCGGTGCTCAGGGTGACTCGCTCGCCTGCCGGAGCACTCGCATGTACAGCCGAGGAGTACTCGAGGGGTCCCACCCGCTGGGCGAAGCGACCCTGAGAGGTCCAGAACTCGATGGTGTCGTCCGAATCAAGTGCCACGTCGGTGACGAGCGTCGTCCTGCCGCCCCGGGACTCCGCCACCCTGCCCACGGGCACGCCGCGGTTGTTGGGCCGACGATAGCTCATCATCTCGTTGCCGGTCTCTCCGACCAGGTAGGCCTCGGTGAACCCACGCGAAAACGCCTCCGAGAGAACCGAAAGTTCCCCCGCCCGGACCCCGAAGTCGTCGGGAACCGAGGCTGCGCGGTCGAGCGCCGCGCGATACACCCCGGTCACGAGCGCTACGTACTCGGCGCTCTTCATCCGCCCCTCGATCTTGAGCGAGTCGACCCCGGCGTGCACGTAGCGAGGCAGGACACTGATTCCCGCCAGGTCTTTGGGTGAGAGCAGGTGCGCGCCCACATCGCCCAGAACACCGCCCGCCTCGTCAACCAGTTCGTATGGGAGTCGGCATGGCTGTGCGCAGAGTCCGCGATTCGCAGAGCGGCCGCCGACCATTGACGAGAAGAGGCACTGCCCTGAGTAGCAGATACAGATTGCGCCATGGACAAAGGACTCGACCTCGACGCCCAGCTCAGCCCCGAGCCGGCTCAGGGACGATATCTCCTCGATGGACGTCTCGCGGGCGAGCGTGACTCGCGCGACGCCCAGCGACTGAAGGGCGCGCAGAGTGTCGCTAGAGTGCGCGTTCACTTGGGTTGAGACGTGTACGCGGACGTGCGGGAGCGAGGCGCGCACGGCGCGGATCAGGCCGAGGTCCTGGATGATTACAGCGTCGACGCCCGCCGCCCAAGCGAAGTCGATCATGCCGAGCGCGGTAGACAGCTCATCCGGCAGAATAACGACGTTGGCAGTGAGATAGACCTTGCGGCCGCGCATGTGTGCAAGGTTGCAGGCACCCGTCAGGTTCTCTCGGCTGAAGTTCTCTGCGCCTCTGCGTGCGTTCAGCTCATCGAGGCCCAGGTAGACGGCATCGGCGCCTGCAGCGAGGGCGGCACGAAGCGACTCCATGCCACCGGCAGGCGCAAGCAGTTCGGGACGTTTGACAGGCAGATCAGGCAAGAAGACTCCCAGTTGTAGCAACGATGCGGTGACAATTCCCCTCAACTGGCACGTCCTTCGCGCCATGGGGCACAATGTATCACCAGTCTCCTCTATGTTCGGAGTGCCATGTCTGCACGCCATAGACGACTCGACCGCCGCCGACAGGGACGCCGTACCTCGCTGATCGTTGAACTTCTGGCGCTCGTGGTGATCGCGGTACTGATCGTCTCGCTTACCGGTGTGGCCGCGGCTGTTGCCACGGTACAGACGTGGCTCGAGGACGTTCCGGATCCCGACGCTCCCGGCGCTTTCGATGTAGCGCAGGCGACGACCGTGTACTCCGCTGACGGAAAACTGCTTGCGCGCCTGTATCTCGAGAACCGGACGGTCGTCCCCATCTCGAAGATCGCGACCGACCTCGTCGACGCGTCGGTGGCTATTGAGGACGAGAGATACTACGAGCACAACGGCGTGGACATCGCCGGTATCGCTCGTGCGGCCTTCATCACGCTCCAGAAGGGCTTCGGCGAGCAGGGTGCATCGACGATCACTCAACAGTACGTTCGCAACACGATTCTGCTGGACGAGCGCACCGAGATATCTCTCGCGAGAAAGGTGCGCGAGGCATACATCGCGATGGAGCTCGAGAAGCGCTACAGCAAGCCGCAGATCCTTGAGATGTACCTCAACGCGATCTATTACGGTGGAGGTGCCTACGGGGCCGAAGCCGCGGCACGCATCTACTTCTCAAAGCACGCCTCCGAGCTTACGCTCGCCCAGTCGGCGCTTCTCGCCGGACTGCCGCAGCAGCCCAGCCGGCTCGACCCGTTTACCAACCCGAAAGCGGCGAAGGCACGCAGAAACGTCGTGCTCGCGGCGATGCTGAAGAACGGCTACGTCACTCAAGCCGAGTACGACAAGGCAGTGAGTTCACGCCTGAAGCTCAAACCGTCCAGCGATCCGGAGAACGGAATCTACCGGGCGCACTACTTCGTCGCACACGTGAAGAAGATCCTTCAGAAGAAGTTCAAGAAGGGGGTCGTGTTCAAGGGCGGGCTCAAGGTATACACGACGCTTGACACACGCAACCAGAAGTACGCCGAGAACGCTGTGGAGCAGCAGCTTCCCAAGGGCCCCGAGGCAGCGCTTGTCTCCTTAGATCCACGCAACGGCCACGTCAAGGCACTTGTCGGAGGCCGGAGCTACAGCAAGAACAAGTTCAACCTCGCAACGCAGGGGCATCGGCAGGCGGGCTCGTCCTTCAAGACATTCACGCTCGTGACCGCCCTTCAACAAGGCATGCCCCCCTACTATCAGATCGACTCGTCATCGCCCGCATTCATCCCCACGAAGCCGAAGCCGTGGCAGGTGTCCAACAGCGAGGGCAGCGGCCACGGTGCTATGACTCTCGAGAGGGGCACTCAGCTCTCGGTCAACACGGTCTTCGCCCGGGTCGCATGGGGAATCGGTGCGCGCAAGATAGCGCGCACGGCCAAGAAGATGGGCATCGAGACCAAGCTGATGCCGTATCCGTCAATTGCCCTGGGTGCGCAGAACGTGACTCCGCTGGAGATGGCTTCGGCCTACGGGACGCTTGCCACAAGCGGTCGGCACTACGATCCGGTGTTCATCACGAAGGTCGTGGACCGTGACGGCAAGACGATCCTGAAGTCGGATGGCGACAGCAAGCAGGCGATCAAGCCGTCCATCGCCTATGCCGCGACGAAGATACTCAAGGGCGTGATAACGAGCGGCACGGCGCGACGCGCCTACATCGGTCGTCCCGCCGCGGGCAAGACGGGCACCAGCCAGAACAACCGTGACGTCTGGTTCGTGGGCTATACGCCTCAGCTGGTCACGTCCGTTTGGGTGGGACACCGTAAGGAAAAGACGATCTACGTTAACGGGATGCGCGCGTTTGGCGGTACCGTTTGCGCGCCTATTTGGGCCGCCTACATGAAGAATGCACTCGAAGGCGAGCGGGTTCTCGACTTCAAAAGGCACGCCACGCCAAAATGGACCACCACGCGGTTCAAGAAGATTCCGAGTGGCTCGCGGGACACAAGCGGTACCGCCAGTCCGGGAACCGGCAGCCGCCCCCCGGCCACCAAACCGAAGAGTGGCAACAACGGCGGCGGAAACGATGGCGACAAGAAGGGCAACGGCAGCGGCGACTCATCCTCGACGCCCTAGCACTGGTCGCGCGTGATCCAGAAGGCCCGTCGGCTACGAAGCAGCCGGCGGGCCTTCTTTGCAGCGTGCGCGAGCTGCTTCTAGGTGCGCTTGACTCGAATCATCCCGCTCGTGCAGAAGATGTCGATGGGGCCGAGCTTCTCGATCTCGTCGAGGACCAGGTTCATGCCGAGCACATCGCTCGAGATATGCCCGGCAATGATCAGGTTCATCTTGAGTTCCTCGGCGCGCTTCTTGTGCTCTTCCGAGTAGTGCATGCCAACGAGTGTGCCGACGCCGGCCTGCGAAAGCCTGTTCAGCGCGTCAGTCGGACCCTCGGTACCGCCGGTCATGTCAACCACGAGGCGCCCAGGCCGCGCGGAGTCACATCCGACGATGAGTGTCGGACCATATCCCTTACGGGCAGCATCCGCATACTCGGGAATCTCCCGAAGCGCCTTCACCACTTCGCCGAGGGTAGCGAGCTTCCGCTCGTCCAAGAAGCGCTGGACGAAGCTGTTCACGGAGTTGTCGGCAGGTGTGTGGCACGACATCATCGACAGGCCGAGGTGCTCGGCGGCCTGAATGGTCCGCCAGAAGTTGTTCGGCATGATGCGCCGACGGATCTCCTCGGCGCGGGGCGCGATAAGGGCATCCGCCGCCCCGATGGACACGCCTTGAGCTGCCCACAGGTCCGCCTGCAGGTACATGACCTCGTGCAGGTTCGCGAAACCGGGACCCTCGGGGTGGTGCGCGAAGACGAGGTCGACCGGCTTGCCCTTTTCGCGCAGCCGGTCAGCCAACAGGACTTCGCCAACCTCCATGTCGACCCCAACTAGAAGGCCGCGGATTTCAGCATCCGGGTCTCCGGCCTCGATGCGAGTGTCGCTGTACGGATTCGTGAGCTTCTCGGTGTCGAAGAACCCCCGGTCGTCCTCGTCCAACTTCTCGTAGTCCTTCTTGACCACCGCGAGTACCCGATCGATCTCATCGCGCGTTCGACCGTCGTTTGCCATACCGGTGGCGATGCATGTCTCGTAGATCTGTCTTAGTCTCACAGAACGCGCCCTTCTCTCTTCACGCGAGTTCTCGCGGGTGCCCTGAGCGGCCCTGTCCTACCCCGCGAGATGAACGGATTTCCCTCTTCGAAGAAGCGGTACTCGAGCTCATGTCCGCTGCTCAGACCCACTCTCCCTGAAGTCATCGCCTCCCCAGCCGATGACCGCCTGCCAGCATACACGGCAAGCCGCCCGATGCCGAGAGTCGTGCCGTTGTCCGAAAGGTCGACGCCCAACGCCTGTGCAAGCTTCCCGGGACCGTTGCAGAGCTGACGCAGCGGCTTCCCCATCCGTCTGCTCGTCATCGCGTCGATGCCCGCGAGGGGCTCCAGTGCGCGGACGAGGACCGCCCCCGCCTCGCCCTCTCGGCAGCAGACTAGATTGAGCATGTAGTGGTTCCCATAGGTGAAGTAGACGTAGGCGGTTGCGGGAGGGCCGTACATCACGGAGTTCCTCTGCGTGATTCCCTTGGTGGCGGCATGGCTCCCAGGGTCATCGGAGCCTAGATAGGCCTCCGTCTCGACTACGTAGCCCGCCGTCAGGACTCCGCCGACATAGCTTGCGATCACGCTGCCCAAGAGATCCGGTGCGACGACGAGCGGGCTCCGCTCGAAGAACGAGCCTTCGAGCATCTGCCCGAAAGCACGGGGTGGTGTCATTTCGTCCCAGTAGCCCATGCGGGTTATCCTAACCTACGAAATATCGCTGCAGCCGAGGAGGATCCTCGTGTCGATCGATGGTGACGAGCAAGCGGCTTCTCCAGCCGAGTCGGCCGTGGCGGGCCGGGGCGCTCGGGACACCGAACGGCGTCACTGGCCAGCCCGCTTCCACTGGCCGGAGAGACGAACCGGCTTCGATCGCCGGAGGCGCTACCCGATGACAGGCGCGCTGCGTGACAATCCTCTCACGCTGCTGGGCGTGCTCGTCCTCGTGAACACACTATCGGCTCTGGACTTCGCCTTCACTTGGCTCCAGCTTCAGGCCGGTGTCGCCGAGGAGGGGAATCCAGTGCTCGCCGGCATGTTCGCAGAGGCCCCGGCGAAGGCCTGGTTCTTCAAGAGCGGCATCATGCTCGTCGTCTCGCTCGTGATCTGGCATCAGCGTAAGCGGCGCGCGATGCTCTCCGTGGCGCTGGTGGCGCTCGCCCTTTACATCGCCGTCCTCGTCTATCACTTGGTCGGCATGTCGATGACCGGGCTCATCTAACTCGCGCTTGGCCCAGTGTGTGATACCGCTTCAGCCACGTGCGAGCAACTTCCCACGGGTGGGCGTTGACGAGCTCCTCGGACGTGACGAGGCCGCGCCTCGCCTGGGCGACTCCGTACCGCATGTATCGGAGCTGCTGGGCGGCATGGGCATCCGTGCCGAGGCTGAAGCGGACGCCGAAGCTGCGCGCCATCCGAATATGCTCGTCGGACAGGTCGAGCCGGTCCGGATACGAGTTGATCTCCATGAGGGTGCCCGTCTCCCCAGCCGCCTCGAGAACGGTCCTCATGTCGAGTAGCATCGGATCTCGGCGCCCGAGAATCCTGCCCGTGGGATGCGCGATGACGTCGACGAGCGGATGTGCGATCGCTGACAGCATGCGCTTCGTGATGGTCGCCTCGTCTTGGTCCCATCCCGAATGGAGAGAGGCGAGCACGATGTCGAAGCGCGACAGAACATCATCGTCATAGTCGAGCCCTCCGACCTCGGAGATGTTGAGTTCGACGCCCTTCAGAATGCGGGGTGCGCCATCCCTGCGCTCATTCAGCTCGTCGATCTCCGCCCATTGCCGCTCAAGGTCGTCGACCGACAGCCCGCCTACCATTCGGAGATCGTAGGCGTGGTCGGTGGCCGCGAAGTACTCGTAGCCGAGTTCCGCAGCGACAGCCCTGTTCTCCAGAAGCGAGTTCTTGCCGTCTGTGAACGTGGAGTGCGACTGCAAGTCGCCACGAACACCATCCAGCGTCACAAGGACGGGCACTGTGTGGTCGGCCGCTCGGCGAACGATCGAGGCATCCTCTCTCGCCTCCGGCGGGATGTCGTCAAGACCGAGCGCCGAGAAGAGATCCGCCTCGCTGCGCACGTCGACCGGCTCGTCACCGTGGAGCAGTCCGCCGGGCCCGAACGTGTAGCCCGCCCCCCGCGCATGCTCGGCCAGCGCATCACCCACATCGATGCTGCCCGTCCAGTAGGCCATTGCGGCGCCAAGAGAGCTCGGCGGCACGAATCGGACGTCCACCGGGGTACCGTTGTGGAGTTCGAGCGTCAGGTGGCCGGGTTCCCGTTCGAGCAGTCGTTCGACCGCCGGAAGCTCGGATACCGCCGAAGCAGCGGCATCGAGGTCGGAGCTGGACACGACGAGGTCGATGTTGCGCACCGTCTCAGCGCGTCGACGGACGCTTCCAGCGAGTTCGACCGCCGATACCTCAGGCAGAGCGGTGAGATCCCGTACGAGCTGCTCGGCTGTGGGCAGGGCCTCGGCAAGGGTGAGACGCTCACTATGGCGTCTGTAGGACTCGACCGATGCAGCCATCTTCTGAGCGGTCTTGGTGCCGAAGCCTCCGAGTCGCTCGACCCTGCCATCGGCAATGGCGGCCTGCAAGGCGTCAACATCGCAGATCCCGAGCTTCTGGTGAAGAAGGAGAGCACGTTTTGGCCCGACTCCCGGCACCGCCATGACCGTCACGAGTGAGGCCGGATACTGCAAGGACAGCTCTTCAAGCTCCGGAAAGCTCCCGCTGCGCAGTATGTCTTCGACGATACGAGCCACCTTCGCCCCGATGCCGGGGACCTCGGTCAGGCGCCCCTCGGCACGCAACGCCGACACCTGCTCCGGCCACGCCCTGATGCTGCTCGCCGCCTTCTTGAAGCTGAGGAAGCGATACTTGTCGGCGCCAGAGACCTCGAGGAGGTCGGCGTAGAGATCCAGCTTCGCTGCTACCGCATTGTTGTCGTAGGCCCCCATGGGGCTAGGGTACCCGAAGCGGTCTGCTCCCCCGCTACTCCGGAAGCGCGTTCAGCCAAGCGTCGTCTGCCGCAAGGACCTCAACGACCTGCTTGAGCTGGGCTTCGACGGCCTCGTGGCCTGTGCCCCCCGCGCTCGTCCTGCGGGCGACCACCTTGTCGATGTCGACGGCCTCGAGGACATCGGGACCGAACTCCGAGGCGAAGCCGCGGTACTCTTGAGCGGTAAGGTCTTGGAGATTCCGACCGTCTCTCTCAAGTGAAAGAACAAGCTTGCCGACAACCTCGTGCGCTTCCCTGAACGGCATCCCTTTGCCGACAAGGTAGTCGGCAAGATCTGTAGCAGCCATGAACCCGCCTAGGGCGCCCTCACGCATACGCTCGGCATTCACATGCAGGCTGTCGGTCATCCCGCTCATGGCGCGCAGACAGTCCGCAAGTGTATCTATGGCGTCGAAGGCGACCTCTTTGTCCTCTTGCATGTCCTTGTTGTACGCGAGCGGGAGGCCTTTCAGGGTGACCAGCAGCGACGTGAGATCGCCCACGACTCGCCCGGTCTTGCCCCGCACGAGCTCTGCGAAATCCGGGTTCTTCTTCTGCGGCATGATGCTCGAGCCGGTGGAGAACTCGTCGTCCATCTTCACGAAACCGAACTCATCGCTGGACCAGATGATGTACTCCTCGGCGAGTCGCGACAGGTGCACCTGGCAGACAGTCGCCGCGTAGACGAGGTCGAGCAGAAAGTCGCGGTCGCTGACGCTGTCCATCGAGTTCGCCGAGACCTCCGAGAAGCCGAGCTTCGCGGCGACCGCGTCGCGATCGAGCGGGTAGGTCGTCCCGGCAAGTGCCGCCGAGCCCAAGGGCAAGACGTCAGCTGCCTCGTAGGCGTGCCGGACCCTCGTGAAGTCGCGGGTAAGCATCCACGCGTAGGCGAGCAGATGGTGGCTGAAGAGAACGGGCTGGGCCTTCTGCAAGTGAGTGTAGCCGGGCATCACGACGCCCATGTGCTTCTGGGCAAGCGAGAGCAGCGAGCGCCGCAAGCAGAGAATGCGGTAGCCCAGGTCCTTCGCGCGGGCCTTTGCATATAGCCGTGAGTCAGTTGCGACCTGATCGTTACGGCTACGTCCGGTGTGGAGGCGTGCGCCAGCCGGACCGATGCGCTCGGTGAGAACA
The DNA here is from genome assembly GCA_035462695.1 of Coriobacteriia bacterium. Taxonomy (GTDB): domain Bacteria; phylum Actinomycetota; class Coriobacteriia; order Anaerosomatales; family PHET01; genus DATHUB01. Next base: position 15,878 of record DATHUB010000168.1, read on the forward strand.
CGCTCGATCGCCATGTGCACGTCCTCGTCGGCGATGCGCCACTCGAACTCCCCCGCCTTGATCTGGCGGTAGATCTCCGAAAGCCCGGACTCGATCGCCTCGGCGTCTGTGGTCGAGATGACGCCCTGCTTCGCCAACATGCGAGCGTGGGCTATCGAACCGCGAATGTCCTCGGCCCACATGCGCTTGTCCACGGGCAACGATGCCCCAAACTCGGTGAGGAACTTGCCTGGGCTCTTTTCGAACCGTCCGCCCCACGGGGTCTTCGTGTCAGTCATCTTCGGGCTCCTCGGCGGGGGCGGTGTCGGACTCAGGGAGAGACTCGGGCGTTGGCTCAGTTGCGGCCGCTCCGGCGGTGGGGGCCGGCTCGGCAGACTGCCCGTCCGACTTCTTGCGACCGAGCGTGTAGCCGAGCCAGAAGGCGATCAGGGTCGGGCCGAAGAGCACCACCACGATGACGAGGATGACGCCGGCTTCCGCTCCGCCCAGACCGAACATGCTCTAGACCTCGCCCTCTTTGCCGACCTTGCGGCGCTGGCGCGCCCATACCTTCACTGGCAGGCCATGCAGATCGATGAAGCCCTTCGCCGCCTTGTGGTCGAAGCTGTCGGCCTCGTCGTACGTCGCGAGGTTGTAGTCGTAGAGAGAGTACGGCGAGCGGCGGCCGACGGTCACACAGCTGCCCTTGAAGAAGCGCAGGCGCACGTCTCCGGTGACCAGCTGCTGAGTGCTGTCGATGAAGCCGTCGAGGGCCTCTTTTAGCGGCGAGAACCACATGCCGTTGTAGACCAAGTCGGCCCACTTCTGCTCGATGCCGAGCTTGTAGTGCAGCACCTCACGCTCAAGGCACAGGTCCTCGAGGGCCTTGTGGGCCGTGATGAGTGTCAGCGCACCCGGTACTTCGTAGATCTCGCGGCTCTTCACGCCGATCAGGCGGTTCTCGATCATGTCGATGCGGCCGAAGCCGTGCTTTCCGGCGAGCTCGTTCATCCGGTTGATGATCTCGTGGAAGCTCATCCGCTCCTCATCGAGCGCGACAGGCAGCCCCTGCTCGAAGCTGATGATCGCGTACTCTGGCTCCCCGCACGAGTCTCCGCGCGCGTCATTCGTGAGCGTGTAGATGTCCGCGGGCGGCTCGACCCAAGGGTCTTCGAGTACGCCGCACTCGATAGCACGACCCCACAGGTTGTCGTCGATCGAGTAAGGGTTGTCCTTTGTCGTTGGAACCGGGATGCCCCGCTCCTCGGCCCAGTCCATCTCCTGTTCCCGGGTCTTGAGCTCCCATTCACGTACGGGGGCGAGGACTTGGATGTCGGGATCGAGCGCCGAGATGCCGACTTCGAAGCGCACCTGGTCATTGCCCTTGCCGGTGCAGCCGTGGGCGATGTACTTCGCGCCGTGAGAGTGAGCCTCATCAACGAGGTGCTTCACGATGATGGGCCGGCTCATCGCGGACAGGAGTGGATACTTGTTTTCATACAGCGCGTTGGCCTTGAGCGCCCTGGACAGGTACTCCTCGACGTATTCCTCGCGCACGTCTTTGCACATCGACTCGATCGCTCCGATGCCCAGCGCCTTGTCCCGCACGAACTCGAGGTCCTGACGCTCCTGGCCGACATCCATCACGAGGGCGATGACGTCGAGGTCATAGTTCTCTTGGATCCACCTGATTGCAACGGAGGTATCGAGGCCTCCCGAGTATGCAAGCAGACACTTATCGCGAGCCATGTGCTTCCCTTCGATTCGGTGCTTTGGAGCCTTACAGGACTCCGCGGAACTTGTTGAGCGTCTCGACGAGTGTGTCGCCGTAGCTGTCGCCGTCCATCACTACCAGGATGGTGTCATCTCCCGAGACGCTGCCGAGAATCCCTTCCAGCTCAGCCGCGTCCAACGCGGCTGCGACACCTGGCGCGGTGCCTGACTGCGCCTTCACGAGCACGAGATTGCCGGAGCGGCGCACGTCTCGCACCAAGTCGTTGACCATGCGCTGCAGGTGAAGGTCCTCTGCCAGCACGTACATGCCCTCAGGGAGCTTGCGCAGCCCCATCTCCGTGATGTCGCGCGACACGGTGGCCTGCGTGCAGTCGAATCCCTCGGCCCTGAGCAGATCCACCAAGGCACGCTGCGTCTTCACGCGCTCGGCGCGCACGACTCGGCGAATGGCCTCTTGCCGCTGCTGGCGTTTCCTCATCTGCGTTGCTTTCTCTCGGCTGCCCGTCGCGGTCTACACGACGAGCGACAGCAGTGCTTTCTGAGCGTGAAGCCGGTTCTCGGCCTCGTCGAACACGGCCGAGTGCGGGCCGTCAATGACCTCGTCGGTGACTTCTTCGCCGCGATGCGCCGGGAGGCAGTGCAGGAACACCGCGTCACCAGCAGCCGAGGACATGAGCTTCTCGTCAACACGATAGGGCGCAAACACAGCGAGTCGGCTATCGTGCTCGGACTCCTGTCCCATCGAAGCCCACGTGTCGGCGGCGATGACGTTGGCGCCCTCGGCCGCGGCAGTGACATCGTTGGTGACGGTGACCGTCGCGCCGGTCTTCTCGGCGATGGAGCGCGCTTGCTCGACGATCGTCTCCTTGGGCTCGTATCCCTCGGGCGATGCGACCGTGACGTGCATCCCGCTGAGTGCGCAGCCGAGCAGATAGGTGTGCGCCATGTTGTTGCCGTCTCCGACATAGGTGAAGCGGAGGCCGGCGAGCCGACCGAGCCTCTCCTTCACGGTGAGAAGGTCTGCCAGGCCCTGGCAGGGATGGTGATCGTCGGTAAGGGCGTTGATGACGGGGACTGACGCTGCGGCCGCCAGCTCCTCGATAACACGCTGCTCGTAGGTGCGCAGCACGATGACGTCCACGTACCGCTCCATCACCTTGGCGGTGTCGTAGATGCTCTCTCCGCGGGAGAAGGCGCCGTCGGGTCCGGTCATGATGACGGGATGCGCGCCGAGTCGAACGCAGGCGATCTCAAAGCTGACGCGGGTGCGCATCGAGGGCTTCTGCAAGACGATCGCCACGGACTTGCCCGCGAGAGGGGTGTAGCGCTGTCCCGCCGCCCAGCCCCGCTTCTGAGCGGAGGCCACGTCGAGGACGTGCTCGAGCTCGGCTGGCGTCAGGTCGGCGATGGAGAGCAGGTCGCGTCCGCGAAAAGCGTCATTGCTGGTCATGCGCTACCTCCCGGAGTGTGTCTGCAAGTGCGGCACAAAGTGTATCAATCTCCCCGGTTCCACACACGAGTGGTGGCAAGAAACGCAAAATATCCGTTCCGATGTGGTTCACAAGCACTCCGCGCGACATGAGGCCGGCGGCGACTTCGGCCGCCACGGGAGTGGCGAGGCTACAGCCGACCATGAGCCCGAGACCGCGAATCCCCGTTATCGCCGCGGTGCTCGCGGCGATCCGAGCGAGCTGCTCGCGCAGGTAGGCACCGGCTGCCGAGGCCCTCTCGCCCGCCTTCTCGTCCTCGAGCGCAGCAATGGTGGCCCGCGCGGCGGCGCAGACGACCGGCCCTCCACCGAACGTCGAACCGTGATCGCCGGGACGGAACGCTGCCGACACCTCGCTTCGCGCTACTACGGCGCCGATGGGCAGTCCGTTCGCCATCGCCTTTGCGAGAGTGACGATGTCCGGGGTGAGGCCATAGGTCTGATGGGCGAACGCGGGACCCGTGCGGAAGAAGCCCGTCTGCACCTCATCGAAGACGAGCAGGACCTGTCGTTCCCGACACAAGCGCTCCGCTGCGGCCAAGTACGAGGGATCCGCGAGCCAGACTCCGCCCTCGCCTTGCACCACCTCGAGCATCAGGGCCGCAACTGTCTCGTCCAGCGCGTCCTCGAGGGCCTCGATGTCGTTCAGGGGGACGTGCACGAACCCCTCGGGCAGAGGCGCGAATGCCTCCTGTTTGCTCGGCTGGCCGGTTGCCGCAAGAGTCGCAAGCGTCCGGCCATGGAACGAACGGAGCGCCGTCACGATCTTGTAGGCGCCGGGCTTCGCGTCCGATGCCCACCTGCGGGCGAGCTTGATGGCTCCCTCGTTCGCCTCCGCGCCGGAGTTCGCAAAGAAGACGTTCATGCCGCCGCCGAGCAGACGCACAAGATCGCACGCGAGCTCGGCTCGATGCTCCACGTAATAGAGGTTGGATACGTGAACGAGCTTGGCGCACTGCCGGGCGACCGCTTCGGTGACGGCAGGGTGGGCGTGGCCGAGGTTCACGGCACCGATGCCGGAGACGAAGTCGAGATACTCCTTGCCCTCGTCGTCGAAGAGCGACATGCCCTGTCCACCGACGAACATCACCTGCTTGCGTGCGTACGTCTGCATCACGCAGGAGGCATCGGCCGCTTTCGCTGCATCAAAGGCGCTTCCCACGTTACTCGCCCTCCCCGCCGAGGTCCTCGGCGATCATGGTCCCGACACCTTCATCGGTGTAGACCTCGAGAAGGAGCGCGTGCTCGACGGTGCCGTTGAGTATGTGGGCGCGTCTGACTCCGGAGCGCAGTGCGCGTACGCACGCCGCTACTTTGGGCACCATGCCGCCCTCGAGCCCGTCATTGACCACCATCGACTCCGCCTCGTCCGGCGACATCGCGCTGATCAGCGACGCCTTGTCGGAGAAGTCGCGGTAGAGGCCGTCGACGTCGGTCAGGAAGATGATCTTGTCGGCGCCAAGTGCGACCGCGAGCTCACCCGCGACCAGGTCGGCGTTGACGTTGAAGCTGCCCCCGTCGTCACCGGCGGCGACCGTAGCCACCACGGGGATGAAGCCATCTTCGATCAGGTTGTCGAGCACGGTGGTGTCGATGTCGGTGACCGAGCCGACTCGCCCGAGGCGTGGCTCCATCGCGGTGGCAGTGACGAGATTACCGTCCTCCCCGGAGACGCCCACCGCCATCGGTCCATGGGAGTTGATCGCTCGCACCAGTTCCGTGTTCACCTTGCCGACAAGCACCATCTTGACGACTTCCATCGCCTCATCGGTCGTGACCCGCTGCCCGTCATAGAACTCGACGGGCATGCCGAGGCGGTCCATGAAGCCCGTGATCTCAGGACCGCCACCGTGAACGACGACGGGGTTCACGCCGACGAGCTTCATCAAGACGATGTCCGCGGCAACTTGGTCGCGCAGTGCCGGGTCGGTCATCGCGGCGCCACCGTACTTCACGACAACGGTCCGACCCCACGCGTGCTTGATCCACGGCAGTGCTTCCATCAATGTGCCGGCCTTGCTCAGCAAGTCCTTCATCGAATCCTCCGATTGCGCAGTGGCGTAGGCCACATCTGAATACGGCGTTTGTCCGCGGCCAAGCGGGGCGGTAAGCCCGGGGCCGCTAACTTCGGTACTCCCCGTTGATGCGCACGTAGTCGTACGAGAAGTCACAGGTGAGCACGGTCGCGGACGACGCCCCGCTGCCCAAGAAGGCCTCGATCGACACCTCGTCTTCGCTGAGCGCTCCCAGTGCGTCGTCTTCGTTGAAGGGGACGGCCGCCCCGGTGCGGCAAACCTCGATACCCGCGAACGTGATTCCGAGTGCCGACGGGTCTACTGCTGCTCCCGACTTCCCCACCGCCATCGCTACACGGCCCCAGTTGGCGTCGCGGCCGAACAGCGCAGTCTTCACCAGTGGAGAGTCGGCGATCGATCGGGCCGCCAACAGCGCGTCAGACTCCGTCGCGGCGCCGCTCACGGTGACGGTGACGAGCTTGGTTGCGCCCTCGCCGTCGCGAGCAAGCATGCGTGCGAGTTCTGTACAAACACACAGCACCGCCCCGGCCACCACGCTGAGAACCTCATCGCCGACGTCGATGGTGTCTCCACCAGCGTCACCGCTGGCCATAAGAACGACCGTGTCGTTGGTCGAAGTATCCGAGTCGATCGTCACGCGGTTGAAAGTGAGGTCAGCGGCCGAACGAAGCACGGCATCGCAGGCGTCACTCGTGAGCGGAGCATCAGTGGTGATCACCGAGAGCATCGTCGCCATGTTCGGCGCGATCATTCCCGAGCCCTTCGCCATACCGCCGACGGTGACCCGGCGGCCATCCACCATGACGGACACCGCGACCTGCTTGGCAAACGTGTCCGTAGTCATGATCGCCTCTGCAGCCGAGTCGCCCGTGGCGCTATCAAGCGCTCCGGCTGCGTCCGCGATTCCCGACAGCACAGTCTCTAGGGGAAGGGGCACACCTATGACTCCCGTCGAGCAGACGATGACCTCTCTGGGCGAGCAGCCGAGCGCGGAGGCAACGCCTGTGGCCATGGCCTCGGCGTCCTTCTCCCCCTGCGCACCGGTGCACGCGTTTGCGTTGCCGGCGTTTATGACGACAGCGCGGCACTCACCCGTCGAGATGTGCTCTCGCGAGACGTTCACACACGCCGCCGCGATTGCGTTCGTCGTGAAGACGGCGGCAGCGGGCACGCTGCCCTTCTCGGCCACGATCAGCGCCAGGTCCCTGCGGCCCTCGGCCTTTAGGCCGCAATGTACGCCCGCACAGACGAAGCCGCCGGCCGCAACGACTCCGCCCTCGGCGAACGCGAAGCCTGACTGCGCTGAGAGAGGCATCTACACCACCACCGGGGGGTAGTCGAGTCCCTCGGTCTCAGGGAAGCCGAGAACCGCGTTCAGGCACTGGATCGCCTGTCCGGCGGCCCCTTTGCCGAGGTTATCGATCGCGCAGGCCGCCACAAGGGTGTTCGTGCGCTCGTCCACGGACAGACCGATGGCGGCTCGGTTCGTGCCTCGGACCTCCGCCGTCGAGGGCATTCTCCCCGCCGAGTGGACGTGAACGAACGGCTCGGCGTGGAAACGCCCGCGATAGAGTTCGACCGCTTCTTCGGTCGTGAACCGCTCCTCCACGTCCATATACACGGTGGACAACAGCCCGCGCGTCATGGGGACGAGGTGGGGCGCGAAGATGACGCTCATCGTGTGCCCCGCTACCTCGGTCAGGGCCTGCTCCATCTCAGGCGTATGCCGATGGCTTCCGACCTTGTACGGGGCGACGGCCTCGTTGGCGGAGCAGAAGTGGGTCGTGGCCGATGGCGATCTGCCCGCGCCCGACACGCCGGACTTGGCGTCGACGACGATACGAGTGCCGATCGCGGTTCCGCTCTCGATTGCTGGAAAGGCAGCGAGAATCGTCGCCGTCGGATAGCAGCCAGGGCACGCGACGAGGCCGGCCCCGCTCAAGCCGGCACGTTTCAGCTCGGGGAGGCCGTAGATCGCCTGCCGCAGAAGCCCGGGTGCCGTGTGCTCGACGTCGTACCACCGCTGGTAGACGGCGGGGTCCTTCAGGCGGAAGTCGGCAGACAGGTCGATCACGGTAACGCCGAGCCGCATGAGCTCCGGCGTGAGCGCCAGCGCAGCGGTATGCGGTACGGCGAGCAGCGCGACCTCAGCGCAGTCGGCTATCACCTTGGCATCGGGCGCAGCGAAGGCCAGTCGCGTACTTCCGGTCAGCGCGGGATAGACATCGGCCAGGGGCCTGCCCTCGTCCGCACCCGACGTGGCAAGGACAAGCTCGAGGCGCGGATGTCCGAGAACAAGACGTACCGCCTCTATGCCGGCATAGCCCGCCGCGCCTACCACCGCAACCTTGACCACAGACTCCTCCAGACCTTCACGTAGTGAGTGCGTAGTCTATACGTCAAAACGCATATGGGTCATGAAGTATTCAGTTCTATCGATTACTCCACGAATGAAGTTGCATTCTATGAACGCAGCTCCCCTCCGGTGGCACCGAGCACTTTGCGTACGAGCTTCTCGTGCGCGCCTTCGACTTCATCGGCGGTCAGCGTGCGGTCGGTTGCGCGATAGGTAAGGGCGAAGGCCATGGATTTCTTGCCCGCTGGTACGCCCTCGCCGCGATAGACGTCGAACAGCCACGCCTCGTCGAGGAGCTTCCCGCCGGCCGACCGAATCGTCTGTTCCAGACGCTCGGCCGTCACATCTTCAGGAACGACGATCGCGACATCCAGCTCAACGGCGGGGAAGCGAGCCGGCTCCACGACACGTCGCGCGTCTTTCGCCGAACGGATGAGTGGCGCGAGATCGAGTTCGAACGCCGTGACCGGCCCGTCGCATTCAAAGCGCTCAAGGGTGCTTGGGTGAACTTCGCCCAGCCATCCGACGACCTCGCCGCCGACGAGCACCTCGGCGGCACGCCCCGGTTGGAGCCAGCCCCTCTCGGCTGCGCGAACCTTGAAGCGTTCGAGGCCCATGTCGCTGACGAGCGACTCTAGAACACCCTTGCCGTCGAAGTAGTCGAGAGCCACTTGCGGCTCGTTCCACTGGGGCGGCCGCCACGAACCGGCGAGTACGCCGGCTACCACGGCCCGCTCCTTCGGTTGCTTGCGCCCCTCAGCGGTCCAGTACACCGTGCCCAGCTCGAACAGATGCACGTTGTCAACTCCGCGGCGCTGGTTGTAGCTCACGCTTCTGAGCAGACCCGCGAGCAAGGTGCGTCGCAACACCGCCTGCTCGGACGACATCGGATTGAGCAGCTGAACCAGCAGTTCACCCTCGGCCAGGTCCATACCCATACGCTCGGGGTCCGCGGGGTCGGTGAAGGCGTAGTTCATGGTCTCGTTCAGACCGGCGGCGCGAAGCGTGGCGCTCACTCGATCACGCCACCGCTGCTCGCGAGTCAGTTCGCCGATTCGCTCCCTTCCCGCAGGCAAAGTGGCTTGGATGAGCTCCATGCCGTGCACCCGCAGAACCTCCTCGATGAGGTCGATCTCGCGCTCGAGGTCGGGGCGGAAGCTCGGGACGTCCACCTCGTAGCGGTCGGCATGTGGCTCGACCTGGCAACCAAGACGCGTGAGTATTCCGACGACCTCGGTGTCCTCGATGGCGACGCCGAGTATCTGCTTCAGGCGCGCGGCCCGCAGTGTGAGGTGATGGGGTGAGAGCGGGAGCGGATAGGCGTCAACGACGCCCGGGGCTACCACCCCTCCCCCAATCTCGGCGATAAGTGCGGCCGCCCGATCCGCCGCGGCGACACACGCGGTGCGATCCACCGTCCGCTCGAAGCGCATCGACGCTTCGCTGACCAGCCCAAGTGACCGACTGGTGCGACTAATGGACGCCGGGTCGAAGCATGCGGACTCCAGCAGGACGTTCACCGTGGACTCGGAGACCTCGGTCGCCTCTCCCCCCATGACGCCCGCGAGAGCGACGGGCCCGGTC
>DATHUB010000169.1:0-4607 GCA_035462695.1 Coriobacteriia bacterium
GGGTATCGGACGACGCAGAGGTCATCGAGTCGCTCGCCGAGCAGCTCAAGGAAGCGCGCATCTTCATTGCCGATGGGCACCATCGCTACACGACCGCTCTCGCCTACCGCGACCTTCGACGGAGGGACGCAGGCGAGGACATCGCCGCACCTCCCGGCGCAGCGGCATACGATTACGTCATGATGGCGCTCGTCAATATGGACGATCCCGACCTCGTGGTCCTGCCGACCCACCGTGTCGCAGACGCGCCAGGCGAGTTCGACGCCGCGCAGTTCAAAGAGGCACTGCGCCGGCACTTCCTTCTCGAGGAGCTGCCGGGCCACCCGAATGACGCCCTGGACAACATTGAAGTGCCTGCCTTCATCTTCAAGACGACCACCGACGATCGGCCTTTGCTGGCCCGCCTCCGCGGCGACGTCGATCTGGACATCGCGATTCCGGGGGACATGTCGCAGGGCTGGAAGTCACTCGACGTCGCCGTGTTGCAGGAGCTGGTGCTGAACCCGCTGCTGGATATCCACCCTGATCGCCCTGAGACCTTGGATCGTCTGTCTTTCGTGAAGGATGCGCACGCTGCACTGAAGGCCACGGCCCAGCACGATGTCGCTTTCGTGCTGCGCTCGACCCGCATGGACCAGCTGCGCGCGGTCGCGCTCGCAGGCGAAACCATGCCTCAGAAGAGCACGTACTTCTATCCGAAACTGCTCTCCGGCCTCGTTCTTCGCTCCGCCGAGTAGGCGACAGCGCTAGGTTCGCTCGCCCCTGCGCACGCCGACCCCTTCCGGAGTCAACGACGTCCGCTTCGGGCAGAAGTCCGCGATCCGGCACTCTGCGCAGCGCGGCGCCTTGGGTCGGCAAGTCTCTCTGCCGATCAGCCAGGCCGGCAGGTCGAGAGTCCCCGGCGAGCCCGGACAGAGTTCGGACGCAGCCTTCTCAACCGCATCGCGGGTATCGACATCGACGAGCCCCGCGCGCAGGAACACTCGGCGAACGTGCACGTCATAGGCGACCTGCCCGCACTCTCTGCCTTCGAGCTGGACTCCGAAGTGCCGCGTCAGGATCTCCGTCGCCATTACCGCCTTCTTGCGGCCGATTCCCTCGAACGCAGAGAGGCGCTCAACCACCTCGAGCACATGCGAGTGTTCTGCCCAGATTCTCGACGCATCGCAGTCGTAGTCCTCAGCCAGTCGTCGAGCGGCTGAGGTGACCCATCGGGGCAACGTCTCCTTAAAGCGATGGAGCATGGGAGCCTGCTGGAAGGCGTCGCGGACCGCATCAGCGTGCTCCGCCAAGTATTTCACGTCGAGAGTACCCAGCCTCTGTGCCAGCAGCCACGGACCCTGCCAAGCACGCTCGGCAGATATCCCTTGGGTGAAGAGAACGGCAAGCAGAAAGGCGTTGGGATCATGCTCGAGCAGATAGTCGGCGTCAGGGTTTCCACTGAAGGACGACCCCACCTGAGCCGCCCCGGCTGCCTCGAGTTCACGGCCGTACTCGATGAGTGACCGAGCTACCTCGCGTTTCCCCATCTAGGAGTGGAGGCTCTCCGTCTTGATCTTGTGTATCAGCGCCTCCCGCTCCTCGGGGGTGTACGCGTCGCACAGCTCCGTATAGGCCTTCACCCGCGCCTTGAGGATTGTTCCGCGAGCCATGCGCTGAAGCCCCCACAGAAGACAGACAGTGGCAGAGGCGGCGAACAAGTTCCGCACGAGCCCATACACGGTGAGTTCGTCATCGTAGTAGTGCATCGTTCTCCCTCCGAGACGTCGCGGGGTTTCCCCCTCACAGACATCTTTCCCTACGCTTCGGCGGCTAGGGAGATCACCCGATTCGAGGGCCATGGAGAAGGAAGAACTCGCAGTACGTGCAGCCGTCCTTGATGGCCTTTGAGCGATCCACGTCAACCGAGAAGATGAGCTCAGGGTCGGTAGTCAGAGCGTAAGTGGGACGGTCGCAGCCGGCGAAGGCGCACTTTGTCGGGCAGTTGTCCATGAACTCGACGGAGTGCGGACATTCCGCCTGCATCTCCTCGTCGCAGCCGCGCGTCTCCCAGCATTTCGCCATGTCATTGCCAGCCTTCTCACGTCACCGGTCGTGGACGCATTCTACTACGAGAGCGCCTAACGAAAGCGTCTACAGCAACTCCTGAGCCGTCAACAGAGCCGGTGCCCCCACGCGCCCTCGTAGTACGGTAGACTTGCCGAGAACATGAGCGACTTCTCCCACCTCCACAGAGCGTACGACACGATCGTTGTCGGTGCGGGCCCAGCCGGTGCAATGGCGGCGGTCCACGCGTCCCGGCGCGGTGACGTCTTGCTCGTTGACTCCTCGGCGATTCCGCGCGACAAGAGCTGCGGAGGAATGCTCAACGAATACTCCCAGCACTTCCTTGCCGAGTACGGCGAGATGCCAGAAGAGCTGTGGCTGGAACCCAAGTGGGTGAACTTCCGGTACCACGACTGGGACCGCAAGATCCGCAAGCCCACCGAGCTGCGGTTCGCCAATGTCGATCGTCAGCAGTTCGATGCCTGGCTTCTGGCCCTTCTGCCAGACAACGTCACCATAAGCGCTCAAACGAGCCTGCTCGCCTACACGCAGGACGATGGACGGGTCTTGGCAAGACTGCGCGCCGAGGGTGCGGAGTTCGAGGTCGAATGCCAGAATCTGATCGGATGCGACGGGCCACGGTCCTCCGTCCGCAGAAGCTTGGGCGCAGGCAGCGTTGCGACATATGTGACCCTCCAGGACTTCTGCCGGATCGAAGGGCAGATCGAGCCGTACTTCGACTGCATCTATTTGCGTGACATCGGTGACAGCTTCGCCTATGCCTACGTAGTCCCCAAGGGCGAGGTCGCAATCGTCGGATCGGTCTTCTACCCGAAGACGAAGCGCCCATACGAGAAGCATGAGCAGGTGCTGACCCTACTGCGCGACTCCCTGCCGCTCGGTTCAGCGGACAAGCGTGAGGCTTGGGTCGCTCTCTCAGTGCGCAGCAGTGGCGACGTGGTCAGGGGCGCAGGACGCGTACTACTCGCGGGCGAGGCCGGCGGATTCATGTCGCCCACCAGCGGCGAGGGAATCAGCTACGCACTCAATACCGGACGCCTCGCCGGCGAAGCCGTAGCCAGTTCGCTCCCAGACGACGCGCTGACAGCCTACGAGCGCTCGTCGGCCCATATCGCGGGCAACATCAGCCGCAAGCTCAAGTGGCTTCCCTTCATGGAGTCGCGCACAGGCAAGTACCTGGCAGGTTTCGTTCCGACGCCGCTCGTCTCGAGGGTCACCAAGGGCCTCTAGTTCGGCGCTGTGCCTAGGTGCGGTTTAGGTACATGCGGCTCGGGGTTGTGCATTTCTGGCCCTGATACTTGCTCCCCAGCTCGGGGTGCCCGTAGGGGCGATCGACCTGGGTGGTCATCTGAGAGAACGAGATCTGCCCGATCTTCATTCCCGGCGTCAGAACGATCGGCAGGTTCGCGACGTTCGAGAGTTCGAGAGTCAGCATGCCGTCCCAGCCCGGGTCGACGTAGCCGGCGGTCGAGTGAATGAGCAAGCCGAGCCGCCCGAGCGAACTCTTCCCCTCAAGGCGCCCCACGAGGTCGTCGGGCAGAGCGATGCGCTCCACCGTGGTGCCTAGAACGAACTCCCCCGGGTGAAGAACGAAAGGCTCGGACGCGGATGCCGTCACTCGCTCGGTGAGGCCTGCCTGCTCAACTCCCGGATCGATGTAGGGCAGCCGTGAGTTGCGAAACACCTGGAAGTCATCTCCCAGATGCAGGTCAACGCTTGATGGCTGAATGTCGTCCGCATCGATTGGATCAACGACGATTCGGCCTCGAGCGATCTCTAGCTTGATTGTCTGATCTGACAGAACCATTGGGTGCTCCTCGCACAGCTCATGACACAGGGAACGCGGCCCGCGCGGGTAGACGTCCACGCGGGCCGCGAGCTCACTTGGTTGTGACTACTACGCACACTTGCTGTAGCCGCAGCTTCGGCACACACTGCAGCCGCTCTCGTGCTCGAGCGAGCCACCACACTCGGGACACGCCCCTGAGAGGTTGTCCAGGGCATCGGTGTTCTTGGTGATCGCTGTTGCCGCCTGTCCCGTCTCCATGAACTGAACGGCGTGCTCCACCACGATGCCCACCGCGTCGGCACAGGACAGCACCTTTCCGCCCTCGGCCCACGAGGGTGACGGGCAGCGTATCCCGCGCAGGTGCTTTGTGATCGCTTCCGGGTCGACTCCGGCCCGCAAGGAGACCGAAATCATGCGCGACAGCGCCTCAGACTGTGAAGCCGCACAACCGCCCGACTTGCCCATCTGCGTGAAGACCTCGCACATGCCGTGCTCGTCCCAGTTCACCGTGACGTAAAGGTTCCCGCAGCCGGTCTGGATCTTCTCGGTACGACCCTGGGTGATCGAGGGCCGCGGCCGCGGCTCGATTTCGCCCGGCCGGCCTGTGCCCGTCTCCCCCACACCGGCTTTTGCCGTCTTGCCGGTGGTGAGTACCTGATTCTCCTTGCTTCCGTCGCGGTAGATCGTGACGCCCTTCACCCCAAGGTCGTAGGCAAGGTCGTACACGTAGCGAACGTCTTCCGGGGTCGCC
>DATHUB010000170.1:0-3516 GCA_035462695.1 Coriobacteriia bacterium
GACGATGCTCGCGGCGACCGTCATGCCCGGCTTCAGCTTCTTGTTCACCACATCAAGCCGGACGGTCACGTCGAACGTGACGACGCCGGAGGAAACCGTGCCCTCGTCTGCGATGCCGGTGACCTCGCCGGTCATCGCGAGATCGGGAAGTGCATCGAACTCGAGATCGGCCCGCTGCCCCTTCTTGAGCGAGGGAAGGTCGACCTCGTTGATGGCGAGCGTGGCTACCAGCGGCTTGGTCGGCGCGATCGTGATGGGGGCGGAGCTTCCTGTCGACGCGGTGGTGCCGGTCGAGGAAGCGCCTGCCGCCGAGTCCGAGGAGCTCGACGCCGAAGATCCGCTACTACCCGTGCTCACAGAATCGCCCTCGTCGATATCGATGGTCCAGACACGGCCCGATGCCGGTGCCGTGACCTCCAGCTCGTCCTCGGCGTCGAGGGCGTCGTTGTAGCTGCTCCACGACTCGGAGGCGGACGCCTGGGCTGAGCTGAGGGAAGCGCTGGCGGACGAGACGTCGGCTTCTGCGCTCTTGATGTCGGCGCTGGTGACGGTCGTCTGCGGGTCGTCCGCCTTGTCCTTAAGGTTCGAGAGGTTGCTCTTGGCCTTCGTCAACTGCGCCTCGGCCTGCGCGACCTGGCTTTGCGCCTGCCGGTAGCTCGTGAGCGCTTTGCTCGTCGCCGCTTCGGCGTCGGAAGAGTCCAAGGTGAAGAGGACGTCGCCCTTGCTCACTTTGTCGCCCTCGTCGACTTTGACCTCGTCGACGGTCCCGCCTGTCTTGGGCCAGACCTCGCGCTCGCTGGCGAGTTCGAGATTGCCGCTTCCGGAGACCGTGACCGAGAGGGTGCCTGTTGAGGCCGCCTCTGTGGTGTAGGTGGTCTGGGCAGCCTCGCTCTTGTTCGATCGCATCGTCACGAACCACACCGTGCCGGCGATTGCGACGATCACGAGGAATGCTAGCCAGCCCCGGTGCTTCCGGAACCGTTTGGGAAGAGCCATCGTTCCACCTCCGCTGGATGTTTCGTCTACATCCAAGGTAGGTGGCGAGGGACGCGCAATCGTCCTGCGAGCGGCGCGACTTGTCGTACTCCCAAAGGAGTACGAAACCGGGTGCGGGACTACCCGGCGTCGGGTCCCGGGACGACGAGGCCACTCTCGTACGCGAGCACGACCAGCTGCGCCCGGTCCCGCGCGCCGAGCTTCATCATCACGCGTGAGACATGTGTCTTGGCGGTGGTGGGACTGATGAAGAGGCGTCCCGCTATCTCGTCGTTCGACAGGCCCTGGCCCACGAGCGCCATGACCTCGCGTTCGCGCTCGGTCAGCGCACGCAGCTCGTCGGGGTGTGCTCGGCGGATCTCGGGCCGCGACGCGAACTCGCGGATCAAGCGCTTGGTGACGCTGGGAGCCAGTAGTGCGTCGCCCCGGGAGATGACCCGCACGGCATCCAGGAGCTGCTCGGGTTCCGTGTCCTTCAGCAGAAAGCCGCTCGCTCCCGAGCGGAGGGCTTCGTAGACGTACTCGTCCACGTCGAAGGTCGTGAGCATGAGGATTCGGGAGTCGTCGCCCGTTCGTGCCGAGACGATGCGGCGCGTTGCCTCGAGACCGTCCATCACGGGCATGCGAACGTCCATCAGAACGACGCCGGGCTTCAGTTCGGCAGCGAGCTGAACGGCTTCCTCGCCGTTCGAGGCCTCGCCGACCACCGCCAGGTCATCGGCGGAATCAAGAAGGACGCGAAAGCCTGCGCGAACGAGCGCCTGATCGTCCGCGATGAGCACGCGAATCGTCATGAACCACTCCTCGGCAGGGGGATGGCGGCCGAGACGCCGAAGCCCTGTGCGCCGAGCGCGCCGGCACTGAAGGTACCGCCGAGCGCATCCACGCGCTCGCGCATCCCGCGAATGCCGTGTCCACCGCTCAGAAGCGCGTTGGGCGGTGCGCCATTGCCGTTGTCGCTGACATCGATACCGACCTCGCTCTCGCTCGCGCTGATTCGCACGCGCACGGAGGTTGCTCCCGAATGCCGAACGACGTTCGTGAGTGATTCTTGCACGAGTCGGTAGGCCGACACGGATGCGTACGCCGGCACAGCGCCAAGATCTCCGGTGACCTCGAGGTCGATCGTGAGGCCGGACTCGCGCAGGGGAGCGACAAGCTGCTCGATGTGACTCAGATCGAACGCGGGGGCGAGGGGTGATTCGGTAGCCTCTCCCGTTCGGAGCACGTCGAGCATCGATCTCAGCTCTCCCAGCGCTTGCCGAGAGGTGTTGCGTATGTGCCTGATGGATTCGCGGGACTGCGCAGGATCTGTGTCGAGGACCGCCTCAGCCGCCGCCGCCTGCACAGTCACTATCGACAGGCTGTGGGCGACTATGTCGTGCACTTCGCGCGCGATGCGCATGCGCTCCTCGTCGACCCGGCGAAGCGCCTCCTCCTCGCGGGTGCGCTCCGCCTCGAATGCGCGCTTCTCCACTTCTGCAACGTATTCGCGTCGGTTCCGTGCGGCATCGCCCAGCAGCGTAGCGGCGATGAGCAGGGTAATGGTTCCGACCGTCTCGCCTACCCAGCGGACGTCACCGGAGAAAGCGAAGATGGGCACAGCCAGCACGAGACCCACGACGAGCAGGGCGATCACGCCCATGTGCCGCCGCTTCGCGTACGCTGCAAGGGAGTACAGGGCGATCATCGGGCCGAAGGTCGTGAAGGCCGGCGGGAAGGGTTGCATCGTGTACACGCTCGCAGCCGCACCACTGAGCAGCAGCGCGAGCCATGGCACGGAGCGCCGGGTCGCAAGCGGCAGGAACGCGCACGCCGCGACGACGTACGGGACGAAGCCGAAGTCCTGTTGCACGCGCACGCGGAAGCGCGCGCCCGGGGGGATCGGCATGGTCGACGGGTGCCAGTGCGTCACGAACCAGATCTGAGCGCAGACCAGCACGGCAAGGGTGACGGCCATCGCGATGTCCAGCACGAGAGGGTCGAGGCGCCTGGCCCGGTCTATGAGTGCTCGCGTAGTCATGACGACATCGTAGCGACCGATCGCCGTGACCGACACCTCCGTGCGGTGTAGCCGCGACTGATGCGTGGGGAGTATGTGGCGCGGGGTAGAAGCCAAGGGCTGACATCGATATGAGGGAGAGCACATGTGGCGTGACGGAGTCATAGCGCGACTTAGAACGCTGGAGCATCCAGCCTGGGGGCCGGCCCACTGCCGCCGCGTGTACGCGCTGTGCGAGGAGATAGCCGAGCAGGAAGAGCTCGAAGTCGACGACGACGTGCTCTTCGCTGTGGCTTGGTTCCACGATGTCGGAACGTTCGGCGAGTTCGCATGCTCGGCCGACGATCCTCCCACCTGTGCGGCAGAAGCGGCGGAGCAGATTCTGCCCGAGACCGGCTTCCCCCGCGAGAAGGTCGGGCTGGTGGCGCATATCATCGCTGAGCACTCGTTCGAGGGCGAGGGCCGCGATACGCCAGAGGGCCAGCTCCTGCGCGACGCCGACATGCTCGAGTTTCTCG
>DATHUB010000171.1:0-16779 GCA_035462695.1 Coriobacteriia bacterium
GGGCGGCGGAGACGCCGGCCTGTATGACTTTGTGCGGTTCCTCGGCCTGGAGGGCGTCGAGGTTGTGCTGCGCTTCGCGACCGCAGAGAGGCGCGCCGAGGAGCTGCTACGTGACGCACAGGGATTCGATCGCATTGTTGCGGCCGGCGGAGACGGGACCGTCTCTGCCGTGTGCTATGCCACTCGGTCGACCGGTGTCCCGGTACTCGTGTACCCGACTGGAACCGCCAATCTCCTGGCTCTCAACCTTCGAATGCCCACGGATCCCCCCGCGCTTTCGCAAGTGCTGCTGAGAGGCGAAGCCGTTGGCTTCGACCTGTGCGAGCTCGAAATGACCGGCTCGAACGGCGCGCCGTCTCGCTCCGGCTTCACAATCATGGCTGGCGCCGGTTACGACGCGACCATAATGCATGGCGCAGAGGCGTTGAAGTCGACGTTCGGCGCGGCAGCGTACTTGCTCTCGGCCGTGACCAATCTGACACCGACGAGTGCGCGATTCTCGCTGGTTCTTGACGGTGAGCCCGTCGAGGAAGAGGGCATTGCCGTCCTGCTCGCGAACTTCGCGCGCATTCAGTTCGATCTTCCGATCACCCCGGGTAGCGATCCGCGTGACGGCATTCTCGAAATCGCGGTGCTCAAGACGAAGACAGTGGTGGGCCTGCTGCCCGCGATAACCGCCGCGGTTCTGGATCGCGTCGGCGACCACCCGGACCGCAGTCCAAGCGTCGCGCTCTACTCGGCAGCCACGGTCGAGGTCCGCAGCGATCCGCCACTCAGAATGCAGTGTGATGGCGATGCGCTGGCTAGTCTCACGCCCTTCACGGCGCGCGTACTGCCGAGAGCTGCAACGCTGCTCGTCCCGGCAGCATCCGAGTACGCTGCTGCCGCAACTACACGCGAGGGCGTCGGTGGAGAGTCGCCCGCCGCGTGATGGATGTCGCGCCGCCGCCTACTGGTCGCGTTCGACCAGATACTCGGTTATCTGGTCTCTCTCCTCGGCGGTGACGACCAGCCCGTTGCCGATCATCCGATCGATGGTCTGCTCCCAACCCGCCCGGTCCTTGTCAGCCTGCTCCACTCGGTCGTACGTGTGGCACATGGTGCACTTGCTGCGAGCTAGGCTCTCTCCGGGCGATGCTCCCGTGGTCGGACCATTGCTGCCCGCACCACTGCCCCCAGCATCGGTGTTACCAGCTGACGAGCAGCCGACGAGCCCTACGGCCAAGGTCAGAGCGACCACAGCACACGCGAGACGTCGGCGGGCAGAAGAGGACATCGGGTACCTCCTGAATCGGGTAGCAGGTATATTCTTGCTGCATTAGTCCTACCCCAATCCATCGTCGAGGGGCCTTTTCAATGCGCACACGCCGCTGGCAGTTGGAGCTTGCCCTCTCGTTGTCCTTGCTGGCAGTCGTGCTGTATGCCGCACGCTGGATCGCCTTCGCAACGCCATCCTTGCACAACGAGATGCTGCGCTTCCTTGTCGGAGACTTCGCCTTTCTGTTCGTGCAGGTTCTGCTCGTGAGTCTCGTCATTGACCGCATGATGCAGAAGCGGCGGCTCGAGGAGATGCTCACCAAGCTGAATATGGTGATCGGAGCATTCTTCACGGAGACGGGCACCGATCTTCTCGGCCAGATTGCGCGTACTGACGCGCGATTGCCTGACATCCGAAGTGACCTTGTGCCGAACACACGCTGGAGCGATGCCGAGTATGCGCACTCGCGGGAGGCTTTCGCCGCGCACAAACCGCAGATCGATCTCTCTGCTTGCGACCTCGAGCGACTTCGAGACAGCTTGGTGGGTGAGCGGTCCTTCCTCATCGGCTTACTGGGCAATCAGAACCTGCTCGAACACGAAACGTTCACGGACCTGCTTTGGGCACTCACGCATCTTGGGGAGGAGCTTTCGGCTCGTGCCAGCCTCAGCGACCTGCCAGTCGCGGACGCCGTCCACATCGCAGGCGATGTGAAACGGGCGTACACCCTGTTAGGTACGGAGTGGCTGTCGTACCTGCGTCATCTGCAGACGCAGTACCCCTACCTGTTCTCGCTCGCGATGCGGACCAACCCGCTCGATCCGCAGGCGGAAGTGACGATCGCCGAGTGACTCGCGTCCAACGGCTCAGCGGGTTCGCGCCTCTGCAAAGTCGAACTGCGATGCCCCGTTAAAGAGCGCTGCCTTTGCGTTTGCGACCGGCATCGCCCTTGGTCCAGAAGATCGAGGTGCTCTTTCCCGCGAAAAGGATGAGCGCGACGAATGGGCTTGACACGAGAATGACGCGGTAAGCCAAGACCGGTGCGCTATTCCCGATCCCCGCAATCTCAGATGAGCCCGTTGCCAGCTGCTGCACTCCCGTCCAGTACGTGACGAGATGAAACGTGAGCAGGAAGACGAGCATGCCAAGAAGATAGACCGCCTTGCGTTGAGCGGAAGCGCCAACCGCCGCGATAACCATGCTCCAAGCGGGCACGCCGGCGACCAGTATCACCGTCAAACCGAGGACGAAAGGCGATGAGGTCTTCCAGCTGATGGTCAGAAGTGACACGCCGACAGCGAGTGACACAGCTGTGGCGAGCACAATGAACCGAACTACTTGGGCCTTAGGCAGTTCGTCTGGCATACGAGAGCCACACCGCCCACATGATCAGGACGACGAAGACCATAGCGAACTCAAACAAGTAGTCGTGCACGATGTAGAAGCCCTGACCTGCGATGAGCTCCGAGGCCCAACCGACTCCGACGAGACGAACGATATTCGCCGCCAGTAGCACGGGAATCCCGATGGCGATGGCCAGCAACCGCTTCGGCCACTTAACTGGATAGGCGAGCACAAGCGCGATGAAGATCACGACTAGGGTCATTGCAGTGCACGCAGGGTCGACAGCCAACGACCTTGAGGGTAGATGGATGACGTTTCCATCCACTGTGGCGTCCAGTCCTACCAGTCGAGACACGTCACCTCCCACTGAGGCGGTAGCACTCGTGATCGCCCGCCATCCCGACCATTCCCCACTCAGTATTACGAAGGGCAGCATCACGGCGAGAAGAAGGACGAAGACGAGGGCAACTCTGCGAACCGAGTTACGCGGCGCAACCGTATTCAGTGGCCCGAAGATCGCTGCCCGCCTCGCCACCTTGGTCGGCCGATGCGCCATACACTGCCACCTCCGTCGGTTTTGCATCGTGGGGCGGGCATTCAGCAAAGGGGCCGGACAACGGCGCTAGGCGACCAGAACCAAATCGTAGCCCTACTGAGCATCCATCGCCAGACGAGTGCGCCCGTCAACTTCCTAGTGATAGGCCAGCACGGACCAAGGTCCCGGGACTCCAGGGGCCTCATGCAAATCTAGCTGGGGCGTCGTCTAGACTGTGCGCCGTCTGGACACTGATAGCGCGACCGCGACCAACCCAAGGCCTGCCAGAAGAGCGACGCCCCACGACGACAACGCGGGTGTCGACACCACGACTGGGTCAGGCGTATGGATGTCGAGAGCATCCACGTTCACATTGCCGGTCCCCGCGACACGAATGTGCAGCGTGTGAGGGCCGTCGCTTAAACCGATCTTCGACCAAACGGTCTTCTTATACTCAGCCGGCGTTGCGATATACAAGGTAATCGTTTCCGCTGTTCAATTGAAGCTGGACGAGCTCGTACGCGCCATCAGAAACGCACGTACGAGCTTTGTAGATATTGAGGAGCTGCCCGACGAACAGCTGGATGTCCTGGAGGCGGAGTTTCGGGCAATGCACGTCCGAGCTCAAGAGGAGCGAGAGACACGCGGGCGCCGCCGCGAATCCTCGGTGAGAGCCGGCAGCTAGGCAGACATTCGAAGCCGCACCAGAACGCGCACCCCCCGCAGACTCTTTCGCTTGCGGATGAGCCGGAGTCGGCAGGTGGCGAGCCCGAGTACGGCTCCTGAATCGTCCCGCGGCCCTTGGACTGAGCTTTCGATGTGGGGCCAAGGGCGCACAGCTTCGTGACGGCGGCTCGAGTACTAAGGCTTGCTGCCCGAATCGGCATCGCCCGCACGTGCGTGCCATGCATCGGCGACTCTCAACGTCGCTTCAAGGAGCAGGGCCGCTGCCTCTCTTTGAGATGTGAGCAGCATCTGAGCAGCTTGATCCTGCAACTTCTCGAGCTGCTCAGCAGCGGTCTCGTATTCCCTGATCAGCTCTGAACGCAAGTCCGAAGGCAACCCCTCCAGGTCTGCGTTTTGCCGAGCGAGCAGGTCCTGTGCTGTCCTCTGTTGGGAATCGCGTAGCAACGCGGCGGCATGCTCTTGGCTGTCCTTGAGTTCTGCGGCCGCCTTCTGCTGCGATTCGAGAAGGAGGGCGATGTCGTCCCTGGCGGCAGCTACACGCCTGAGCTCTTCAGCTATCACATCTGATCCACCGGGTTTGTGATCACTGGCTGCCATCAGACCCCCTCTCCTCATTGTTGAAATCTACCCGTTCACGTCGCAGCCTTTCGCGAACCGGCGCAGTAGCAGCATCCACCGTGTCACCGGAGCGCGATCACCGGCCGGGGAACAGTGGAGCCATATCAATACAAAAGCCCCTTCGGGTTCCTCGAAAGGAGTCCCGGAGAGGCTCTTATTCATGAATGGTGGGCGCTAGAGGATTTGAACCTCTGACCCCTTCCGCGTCAAGGTAGTGCTCTCCCCCTGAGCTAAGCGCCCATCCGATTTTCAAGCCGCTCTGAAAGCAGCGAACGATAGTGTAGCAAAGTGCGTGCAGAAGCCAATACCTCGGTTTTGCGCCGCTGCGTAGACAGGCAAAATTCGTTCTTGCACCACCCACTGGCAGCCGCTAGACTAGCCCATGCGCGCGGACGTGGCTCAGTTGGTAGAGCACAACCTTGCCAAGGTTGGGGTCGCCGGTTCGAATCCGGTCGTCCGCTCCATCGATCTCTCCGAAGGTCGGCCCCCGAGGCGCTAGTGGCCCTTGCGAGGCCGGCCTTCGTTAGTTGACAGGCTGCTCACCGGCAGCACATATGGCGACGTGGCCAAGTGGCAAGGCAGGGGCCTGCAAAGCCCTTATCCCCAGTTCGAATCTGGGCGTCGCCTCCATCGCATGTGAACGGCCGGCGGGATTTGCTCCCGCCGGCCGTTTCTGTTCCCATGTTCGTCTTGACTGAGTGCTAGGAAGCGTACTTTAGCTGCACTCTCTTGGACTGCTCGAGCCTGTTGAGCCCGCGCTCCAGGTCACGAGGGTCCCGAATGTTCTCCACCGCCCAGCGAACTATCTCTGCTGGAACGTGAGGGAAGCGCTTGCGCGCCTGAGCCAGGGTCATGGCTGCTCCTTCTGCTGCGACTGATGCTACGACTGGTGTGGTGTGTTCGATTGACCCAACTTCTGGAAGTGTGCGCTTCTCGGCAAGATAGCGTCAAGCCTTGAAGGCCCTAGCCGAGAAACGCCGTCCTTCCCTAGAACCACGGCTTCCGGCCAGCTACATACGTCTGATAGAACTCCCCATCGGTCTTGGTCAGGTAGATGATGCCTTCGACCAGTCCGATGATCCATGTGACCCAACTCAGAAGGCCGAAGCTCAGAACGGTGACGGCGAGCAGGATGAGCCCTTCTTTTGTGTAGCCGAGGTAGAACTTGTGAATCCCCAGCTCGCCGAGAAGGATCCCGAGAACACCCGCGAGCACCTTGTTCTTCTCGCCTGCCGCGCCTGACGGTGCTGGAGGCGGCATGTACTGCTGCTGGGGCCCAGGAGGAGGCGGAGGTGGCGCGTAGCCCCCCGGAGATGGCCCGGCGGGCGGAGGTGGCGGCGGCGAGGGCTCGAAGTCCTCGGTCGACGGCGCAGGTGTCATTACCGGCTCCGGTTCGGGCATTACGGGCGGCTCGAGATCGACCGGCTCAGGGGCGTCGATGCCGTAGTCCTGCGCTGCCAGGGGCTCCGGAAGCTCCTGGGGCTCCGGCGCCGTCGGACTATCGAGGTCAGGCTGCTGTTCGGGCGGTACCGCGTCGTTCTCGTCGACCATGTTCCCTCCCATAGTTGCCGTGACAGACCCGCGCATCATGCCTTCGTTGAGTTGCCCCAGCGATCGAACAGGTCGTGATGCACGCCGAGCACATCGAGAATCTTCCCGACTACGAAGTCCACCATCTCGTCCACGCTCTGGGGACGCTGATAGAACGCCGGCATGGCCGGTACGACGATCGCACCAGCCTCGGCGAGAGTTGTCAGATTCCGCAGGTGGATGAGCGACATGGGTGTCTCACGCGGGACGATGACGAGCGGGCGCCGCTCCTTCAGGCAGACGTCGGCCGCACGCTCAGGCAGATCCAAAGCGAGCGCGTGCGCCACGCTCCCGCAGAAGCCCATCGATGCTGGAGCTACGATCATCGCGTCCATAGGGTGTGAGCCCGAAGCAATGCCATCGAACAGATCTGTCGCGTAGGCGACACGAAGCCGTTCGGCACTCGGTAGTTCGAGGAACGTCGCGAGCGCGACTGCCGCAGCCTCCTGATTGCCCTCAGGAAGCTCGAAGGCCAGCTCATAGGCGGTGACCTGGCGCCCCGCCTCGGTCATGACGAAGACGACGTCATGCCCGGCAAGTGCGAGCTGCTCGGTCAGGCGCATCCCGTAGACGCTCCCGGACGCCCCCGTGATGACGACGGTGTAGCGGCCCATCGGTCCCCTCCCCTTAAGCAAGAACGCGGTCAGCGACTGCGCCTGCGAGAACCACCATAGCGATGATGCCGTTCACCGTGAAGAAGGCGGCGTTCACACGGGAGAGGTCGCTCGCACGAACGATCGCGTTCTCGTACGCCAACAGAGCTCCCGCGATGGCCACTCCGAGGAACCACGGCACACCAGCGCCGGCGAGCCATCCACCTGCCGCCAGAAGAACGACGGTGAGCACATGAGCGATGCGCGTCTGCACGAGCGCGCTGGGTATCCCGAAGTCCGCGGGCATCGAGTGGACCCCATCTCGAATGTCGCACTCCACGTCCTGCGTCGCGTAGATGATGTCGAAGCCCGCGGTCCAGAGCAAGACGGCGGCGCCGAGCAGCCAAGGCGCCGAATCGCCGATCGGCGCTCCGACGGCGACCCATCCACCCACCGGCGCGAGGCCGAGACAGAGGCCCAACCAGTAGTGGCAGAGCGGCGTGAACCGCTTCGTGTAGGGATAGATGAAGAACGCGAGCAACGGAATCGGCCAGAGAAGGTGCGTAATGGGTGCGAGCTGCCACACGCCGTACAGGTAGCCGGCAAGCATGACTGCCGAGAAGACCCAGAGCTCCCACGCGTTCACCAAGCCCGCAGGGATGGCCCGCCCCGCGGTTCGCGGATTGCGGGCGTCGATCTCTCGGTCGATGGCACGGTTGAGCACAAACGCGAACGCTCGCGCGCCAACCATCACGACGGTGATCCAGAGCAGCGACTGCCAGGTCGGCCATCCGCTGGTCAGGACCCAGGGCGTGAGTTGCCCTTCCGGTACGGCGATGCGGAAACCAGGCCCGAGCACATAGGCGGCCCCATACAACGCTCCGATGTAGGCGTAGGGCAACGCGAACACGGAGTGCTCGAACTTGACGAGTTCGAGGAAGATCCGCGTCTTCTCGGCGAGCTTGCTAGCCAAGACCCAGCTCCGACCACATCTCGTCTACGCGAGCCTTAACGTCCGCGTCCATCTCGAGCGCATCAGGCCATTCGCGCTCGTGACCCTCGTTCGGCAAAGGCTTGGTCGCGTCGATGCCCATCTTGAAGCCGAAGCTCTCCATGTTGCTCGAGTGATCCAGACGATCGAGCGGCCCCTTGCTGATGAGCACGTCGCGGCTAGGGTCGACGTTGTTGAAGCATCGCCACGCGACCTGTGAGTAGTCGTGGCAGTCAACGTCTTCGTCGACCACGATCACGTATTTCGTGAACATCATCTGACCCATCGACCATGCGAAGTTCATCACCCGGAACGCCTGACCCGCGAACTCTTTTCTGATCTGGAAGATCGCGCAGTTGTGAAAGACGCCCTCGAGCGGCAAGTCGTAGTCGATCACTTCGGGCAACATCGCCTTGACCACCGGCAGGAAGATCCGCTCCGTGGCCTTGGCCATGTAGCAGTCCTCCATAGGGGGACGTCCAACGATGGTCGCCGGGTAGATCGCGTCACGCCGCATCGTGATGGCCTCGACGTGCAAGACCGGGAAGTAGTCAGCGAGCGAGTAGTAGCCGGTGTGGTCGCCGAACGGTCCCTCCCAGCGCGTCTCTTCGAGATCGCACCAGCCCTCGAGCACGATCTCCGCGTGCGCCGGCACGAGCAGGTCGTTGGTCACGCACTTGACGACCTCGACCGGCTCGCCTCGCAGAATGCCGCTGAACAGGTACTCGTCGATCATCGGCGGCACGGGAGCGGTCGCCGAGAAGATCGTGACGGGGTCTCCCCCGAGCGCCACCGAGACCGGCACCCGGGTGGCGCCTGCGTCTCGCCATGCGCGCAGGTTCTTCATCCCGTCGTGATGCTGATGTATGTGCAGCCCCGTCGTGTTCTTGTCGAAGACCTGAAGGCGGTACATACCGATGTTCAGCTTGCCCTTGGGGTTGCTGGTCACGACGAGAGGCAAGGTGATGAACGGGCCACCGTCCTCGGGCCACGTTCTGAGTACTGGCAGCATCCCAAGATCGACGTCGCCGCCGTGCAGAACGATGTCCTGAACGGGACCGCGCTTGACGGTCTTCGCGCCTGCGCCGGCTAGGTCTTTGAGGCCCACGAGAACGCCTAGCTTGTCCTTCATCGAGGCAGGCATGTCGAGGGGAAGCAGTTCCATGAGCTGTCGTGCCTTGGCGTCGAGGTCTCGCCAGTCGCCCCGATCGGCGTCGACGCCGAGCGCCCAAGCCATCCGGTCGTAGCTGCCCATCAGGTTGATAGCAACCGGCATGCGGTAGCGCTCGCCCGTCTCGCGGTTAACTGGGTTCTCGAAGAGAAGGCCCGGTCCGAACCGCTTGCTGACGCGGTCCGTGATCTCACCGATCTCAAGATCGGGGTCCACGGGCGCAACGATGCGCTTGAGCTGTCCCTCGCGTTCGATGAGTGCGATGAATTCGCGAAGGTCTTTGATGGCCATAGGGGCTACTCCTCTATCTGAGAGGGCCTGAGCCTCGGATGATATCGACCGACAAGGTAGGTCACTACAGGCGTCACGACCGCGACGAACCCGACCGCGGTCGCCTGAATGAGATCAAGGTCGTACTTGAAAGCCCACATCAGATCTGGCAGCCGCCACGTCGGATCGATCCCCCAGGCCCACAGGAACCACGCGATCTGAATACCCAGGAGAGCAAGGACGGTCAGCATCGTCGCCGGGCCAAGGGTCAGCCATCCAGCCAAGTACTCACCGACTGGCTGCCGCGGATGCTCCCTCAGGTACGGATAGACGAACCCCGCAACTGCCGCGCCCACCACGCCTGCCACGGCGGCCTCGATCAGCCGCCCGTTCATCCAGGCCGTGATCCTGTCTTCGGAGTTGAACGCCGAGAGTGACCATGCGTAGCGGTGTACGAGGAAGAACAGCGTGTTGTACACGACGAAGTAGGCGGCCGCCCCGGAAAGCGCCGCGGCGAGCGCCGGCCACGACACGGCGCCGACAAGGGTGAGTACCGCCAGGCAGGCCAGAAGTGCAAGGATTCCGGTTGTTGCTCGCTGCCTGCGGTCGAAAGCGAGCCGCGCCTCTCCGGCGGCTTCAAGGCTCAACCCGTCCTCCTCGGCACTTGTCTGCGCCACGGCCGTCGCACCGGCCGGATCCTGGCCGAGCGGCGCGGTGACTTCTCGGACGTATGCGGTCTCGAAGCTCTCATACGCGCTGCGTGCATCCGCGACGGCCGTGGCCGCGCGAGATCCGAGCACCTGCTCGAGAGGGTGCCCGAGAGCGTGGCGCGGGACGGGAATGCCGGCGAGCACCGCGACTGTCGGGGCAACGTCCTCCGAAGTGCCCACGCCCTTCGACATGCGTATGTCGGGTCCCACGAAGACTCCCGGCACCGTCGTGGCTGAAGGCTCCCAGCCGCCGTGTCCCCCGGTTGCGATGTGTCCATGGTCGGCGGTGATCACAAAATCTGTCTTGCCGTCCTGAAGCTCTTGGACGAGCCGATTGAGGTCCGTATTCACCCGGGAGACCACCTCGGCGTACTGCGTCGACGCTGATCCGCGCGCGTGGCCAGCCTCGTCGACATCCGGAAGATGGAGCACGAGCAACTGCGGCTTCTCCTGCCGGGCGATCCTGACGGCGGCGTCAACGTACTCCGCGGACAGATACTCTTCGTCCCACTTCTTCATGTACGTGGCCACACACTTCTGTCGGACCCCGTACAGCTGTTCGAAGTCCTCGGGACCTACGAAGACGGTCCGTACGCCCGCACGGGCAGCAGCGCCGAACAGGGTCTCAATGGGAGCCGGGCCCTCGTGCCAGTTGGTTACGACCCCACTGACATAGGGAGGCGCGCCGGACAGCAATGTGGTCCAGTTGGGATAGCTGAGCGAAGGCTGAGGGGCCACTAGCTCGAGGTCAGCGCCGTGCTTCCTCAGTGCGTTGAGCGTCCCCATCTTCTTGGAGGCGTCGACGGTCAGCCCGTCGACGATGACCAGGACTGTGAGGGACTCCTCAGCGCTCTCGCCCGACGACTCCGGGAGCGGAATCGCAGCATAAGGCGAGCGATAGGAAACGACAGCGTCCCACGAAAGGCCGGCCAGCGCGTAGGCGCCGTATCCGAGAGCAACACAGGCAACGAGGACGGCACAGAGTACCAGCCAACGCAGCCCCGCCCTCATGGCCTACCCCCACTCAATTAGCGGATCAAGGTCGTCCAAGGTGCGGACGAAGTGGCCCTGCTCAGGAGGCGCCCCGCCGTGGCGGTCGATCAGGACCGGCAGCATTCCGACAGCCTCCGCTCCCAGAATATCAGCATAGTGATGATCGCCGACATGAACCGACTCTTGCGCACTCACGCCGACTCGAGACAGAGCAAGTTCGAAGATGCGTGGATCGGGCTTGTGCAGCCCGACTTCCGCGGACGATACGACGGTATCCAGCATGTCTCCGATGCCCAAACCCGTGAATATTCCGGTGAGCCGCTTGTCCCAGTTGGAGATGAGTCCTATGCGCACTCCGCGATCCCGCAGTCGCTCGAATGCGGGCACCACATCCGAATAGGCCCTCCAGCGCCCTGGGTCGCCAAACTCGTCGTACACGCGCCGGGCGATGCGCTCCGCATCAAGATCGATACCGAGCTTTCGGCAAAGGAGCGAGTACATCCCGACCCACACCGCCGAGGTCTCGTCCTCGTCGGTCCAAAAGGTGTCGTCCTCGCGATACCGATCTTCGTAATAATCATCCACGAGGGGCATGAAGGAGTCGATTGCCGAGAGGTCGTGGATATGACCTTCTTCACACAGGACTTCGCGAACGACTTCCGAGACGCTCGGATATGGGTAGAGCAGCGTGTTGCCGACATCGAAGAATACGGCGCGAGTCCTACACCGCAACCTGTCACCCGATCCAGTCGGCGACGTCATCCCGATGTCGTGGCGCGACCGGGAGGATCTCGCTCGGATGCCCGACCGCGATCACGGAGACGATGACACGGCCGGTTCCGATGTCGAACAACGCGGCGAGCTCATCGCGAACCCACGACGTGAAGGTTATGTTGCATGAGCCCAGACCCTCGGCCGTAGCGGCGAGGAGAAGATTCTCGACGGATGCGCCTACCGAAAGCAGGCTGTTATTGCGATCGAAATCGGACTCAGGTTCCGGCATCGACACCGCTATGAGAACGGGAGCGTCCCCCAAAGACGAGTACCACTGCATTGCTTGGGCGTATCGTTCCGGCCCAAGCTGCTCTACGTACTCCTCCAGGTAAACGGTTGCCTGGG
Organism: Coriobacteriia bacterium; assembly: GCA_035462695.1. Lineage (GTDB taxonomy): Bacteria > Actinomycetota > Coriobacteriia > Anaerosomatales > PHET01 > DATHUB01. The sequence continues at coordinate 11,880 of DATHUB010000171.1, forward strand.
CGACTATCTTGCCCGCCTCGGCACGAGCTTGGCCGGTCGCAACGTGATATCGCCAAGGCTGCGAGTTCATAGCCGAAGGTGCAGCCGAGGCTGCGTGGAACATCCGATCCAGCGACTTTCGGTCGACGGGGTCCGGGCGGAAGTCCCGAATCGAGTGCCGTGCCTCAACAACTTGCCAGAAATCCATCGTGCAGTCCCCTTCAGCCGATGGCCGCCAGCACGCGTTCGCAGACCGTCTGCGCTGCGGCCGGTTTGCCGAGCAACCGAGCGTTCTCTGCCATTTGGGCGAGGCGCTGCGGATGTGTCGAGAGGAAGCGCACCTTCTCGACTACGTCCTCCTCGTCGCGCGACAGCAATCCCGCTCCCGAGTTGACGAGGAAGTCCACATTGTAGAGTTCCTGCCCGGGCACGGGGTTATAGATGATAAGTGGTAGTCCGACTGCCAGGGACTCAGAAACGGTAAGCCCACCCGCCTTGCCGACAAGAACATCGGCGGCGCGCATCATTCTATGCATATCAGGCGTGTACCCGTAAACGCAGACGTGGTTCTCCCGCTTCGCGAGCGTGTCGAGCCTGCGCTTCAGTCGGCGATTGTGACCCGTGGCCGCGGCTATCTGTACTCCGCCGTGCGAGAGGCCAGCCGCGATGTCGCGAACATCGCTCGTGAGACCCGCAGCACTCGTCAGCAGGACGGTGAAACGATCAGACAATCCGAGGGTGCGCCGGCACTCCGTGCGCTGCAGCTGCTCCGAGAACTTCTCGTGAACCGGAATGCCGCTCACGGCGACGCGGTCCCAATCGAGCCCGCGCGCAACCAAGTCCTCTCGCACCTCTTTCGATGCGACGAAGTAGAGATCGGTTGCAGGGTGGAGCCAGGTGCGGTGGACGCCGTAGTCGGTGATGACCGTAGCCGCGACCATAGGCCGTTCAAGCTTGATATCAGACACCACTCCCCCAGCGACAGGGAAGGTCGAGATCACCGCGTCGGGACGGAAATCGTCGATGTAGTTCGTCGCCCGCTGAAAACCCATGATTCGCAGCTCGTGAACGACGGGGTTGCTCGGAACCGCATTCGATAGATCGAAGAAAGAACCGTACAGGTCTGGAAAGAAGGCTACCGACTGCTGGTAGGCGAACTTCGCCAAGACGTTGAGTCCAGGCATGAACTCCTCGAAGAAGTCGACCATGCGCACTTCAACGGAGTCTGCGTAGTGTTCTTGGTAGTAGCGGACCAGTGCTTCCGCAGCAGAGCGGTGGCCGCCTCCGAACGATGCAGAGAAGACCAGAATGCGGCGACCTGGCCTCTGCCGCGGTGCCATCAGTCGGACACCGTGCGGTGCTTAGTGAGGCGGACGAGCGTGCCACCCATCGGTGAACGATCGAACTCGACGCGATCCATGAGTGCGCGCATGAACATGATGCCTCGTCCGTTCGGCGCGTACACGTCCTCGCTCCCGGTATGCCGCCCATCGAATCCGGCGCCGTTGTCCATGACCTCTAGGATGACGCGGTCACCGTAGGCGGCGATCTTCACAAGCACCTCGCCGGTGCCCTCTTGAGGCGAACCGTGTCGGATGGCATTTGCCAGAGCCTCCCCGAGCGCGACCTTGATGTCGAAGAGACCGGAATCGGGAAAGCCGAGCGGCTCGATGATCGAGCAGACTTCTTCACGCACCGAGGCAAGCTTGTTCACGTCCGCAGCCAGGTTGATCTCTCTATCCCAAAGCGGATCAGTGGAGACAGGCGGCAGATCAAGACCCTCGAGAGCGGTGGAGACGTCGTCCGACATCGCGATGGAAGCGGCGACACTGACAAGCCCGGAAAGCTCAAGAATCCGGGCGACATCCCTGCGAGCACCCGCGAGAACGAGCCTACCGCCGTCCGGTCTGAGGCGATGGTCGAGCCAAACGAGCAGTCCGAGGGCCGAGCTGTCCGCGTAAGTGACCTCAGCGAGATCGAGGACCACATTGCTGCAGCCGCCTTGGAGGGCATCGTCCAATGCGCGCCTGAGATCCGGCACGACTGACATGTCGATGTCGCCGGAAAGGCGAACCACGCACGCCCTGGGGCCATTGTCCTTTGTCACTTCGAACGGTGTCATGTTTCGCGCCATTCCCACGTTGTCGTCAGTTCCGTTCGTCTCGGGGTCTCACCACGAGTACCGCCACGTCATCCCTCAACTCTCCCTGCACGTACCCGCGCACGGCCTCCAACAGACTCTGGGCAATCTCCGCAGGGGGCGCGTTCTCGGCCAAAATGGTCTGAACACGCTCCTCGCCGAAGAAGATATTCCCTCTTCGGGCTTCAGTAACCCCGTCAGTGTAGAGCAGCAGGCTCTCTCCGGCCCCGATCTGTACCACCATCTCATCATACGGAGCGTCCGTCATCGCGCCCAACAGGGCGCCGGTCACTCCGAGTTGCTGTATGGATCCGTCTGTCTTCCTCAGTAGACCGGGAGGATGCCCGCCGTCGGCCCAACACAACTTGCCGCGCTCGGCGTCGTATCTGCCCAACCACAGCGTGACGATGTCGCTCGTGTCCCCGCCGTCCGCAATCATGTTGTTCACGCGAGAGACGATTGCGGCCGGTCCGAGATCCGAGCCGGCAAGAGCGCGCACCACGTACTTGATCATCGACGTCTTCGTGGCAGCATTAACACCCTTGCCGCATACATCAGCGATGGCGATCCAGATGAGCCCGTCGGGCGCCTTGAAGAGATCGTAGTAGTCCCCCCCGATCTCCGCCTCACCCCCGGCTGGCGCATACACGCTGCCAGCGGTGACCTCTGGATAGTCGGGAAGGTCGGCTGGAATGATGGAGGCCTGCAGGACACTGGCGACTTCGTGCTCGCGGCTGTACAAACGAGCAGTATCGATCGCCAGCGCTGCCTGCGATGCGAAGGTCTGGAGCGTGCTCAGGTCCTCATCTGTGAAGGCGCCCGAGTCGTGCGCGAACACCATCAGGACGCCAATCGAACGCCCGCGAGCGAGAAGAGGAACCGCCAGCAGAGAGCGCAGGTCGTGCTCTGAAGCGATTCGCGCCACCCCATCGGCGCCTGGATTCATGTCTCGGATGGAGACAGGTTCCCCGCGCGTGAAGACCTGCCCGGGAATGTCTTCGCCTTGCGCGACCTCAAGATGGAGTAGCGCCTTGGGTAGCTGCCCGCGGCCCATCACCGTGCCGAGGACCCGTCGGGATGGGTGATAAGACATCAGCGCCACGGCGTCGGCCGAGAGAATCTTCTGGACCACGTCGAGCACCCGGTTGAGCACCACGTTGATCTGCAGAGACGAGCCAACCGCCTGGCTGATTCGAAAGATGGTTTCCAAGTTGGCTGCCCGCGTGATAGCGCGCTGGTAGAAGTAGGCGTTGTCGAGCGCCAGCGCTATCTCATCACCGATCGCTCGGCCGAACTCGATCGCGGCGACAGACACGGGTTCAACAAGGGACACGGTGAGCAGTCCGCCGTGGTCCGTATCGAGGGCGATTGGAACGAGCAGCAAGCTCTCCACTCCCAGCTCGTGCAGCACTCGATCAACCGACGGCGACGTTCCGGTCTCCAGCACGACGGCTTCCTTTTCACGCCCCCGACCCAGAGCGTGGTAGCCGACCTCCATGAGCTGTGCCTCGAGCTCCGGCGTCTGCGATGCAGCAAGTCCGAGAACCTCACGGTCCCCAATCGCAATGATGGCCTGCTTCGCCGAGAACAGATCCGCGATTACCGTTTCAACGGTGCCAAGCGCGGCGAAGAGACTTGTCGGGCGCACCAGTTGTTCCGCAACCGAGCGAAGGGCTTCCGCTGTCCGCCTCGATCGACTCTCGACCTCGAAGAGGTGCGAGGTCTGCACGGCGATCGCCGCCTGTGCCGAGAAGGTCTTCAGCATCTCACGCTCAGCATCACTCATCTGCTGGTCGGGGTCGCGCGCCACGACAACGACACCCAGACAGTCGCGGCCGGCAACGAGCGGCGTTGCAACGACTTCCAGCCGTATGGCACGCACTCCCGGGAGCTCCCGCATGAGCTCCTCGACAGGTCCGTCGAAGGTGATCGGTCCGTCCGAATGCAGGACGCGCGAGAGCCATCCCGTCTCACTCACGGAAAGCCGCTCAACGTGTTCGAGTTCGTATCCCTGTGCTCGGAGGGGGATCAAGGACTCTTGGGAGTCATCGAGCAGATAGATCGCGACGGACCCCGGCCCGACCAGATGTCCGATGGCGATCAGCGTCCCGTCCAGCACTTGCGCAAGACTCGTCGTACCGGCGAGGAGCTGAGAGAGGTCCTGGAGGGCATTCAACCTGAGAGCGACAGCGTTGAATGCTTCCGAGACGCGACCGACCTCGTCGTCCCGGTCAGTCGAAAGCTGACGAACGTAGGAACCCGAGGCCGCATTGAGCGCGGCGCGCTCGAGATCCCGCAACGGTCGCGCGAGTTGTACCGAGACGACCCACGAGAGCGAGAGAGCGACTACCCCCCCGACAAGGAGCACGAAGATTGGAGGTGCGACCGTCCGCGCTGTGTCATATAGCTGTTCTGACACGGGTGCCAGAATCACGGAACGCCAGCCGATCCCCTCGATGCCTCCAATGTCGTTGTAGTGTCCTTGCATGAACGATCCGTCTTCGGCGGCTACCCGCACCGAGCCCCACTGTGGCCCGAGTTGCCTCCATCGCGATGTGCTCAGCGAGGCATGCGGACCGGTGGAACGCTGGCCGATGACAGCGCCCTCCTGCATGACGAGAAGCGTTCTGCTCGGAAGATCGCGTGCCGCCGCGGACAGATAGCGCGAGAGAAATCCGGTGTCGAGCCTGACCAGCACGAGAATCGGTTCGCCCTTGCGGTTGAATGCCGTGCGCGTCATCCACAACTGCATCGGTTCGCCGTCATCGGCCGGGATGGTCA
>DATHUB010000172.1:0-2223 GCA_035462695.1 Coriobacteriia bacterium
GGTTGCGCCACGCCTTCACTTGCTGAGTAGATTCTCTCGGCGGCGCTCTTCCAGTCTAACGGTCACTGACGCGAAGGGGCCGGACCGCTCCGGCCCGGCCCCCGTATTCGCTGCAACCTTACTCACTCGTCCGGCGGACTACTCCGTAGCGTGCTTCCTTCAGGAGCCGATATGCCTGACGCAGGAGCCTGTGCGCCGGTCGTGCCCGAAGCCTCATAGCTCTTGCGAGTACTGTTACTGACAGCCTAGTACTCGCAACCCCCGGGTGTCACGCTCGCGAGGGGGGTGATTCACCGCTTGGTTCGACGTACGACCACAACGATGACACCGACCAAGACGAGCAGGCTGGTCGACATCATCAGACCTATGACAAGCCAAGGATTGATCTCTGACACAGCTCCGAATGGGCTCCTTAGTCGGTGCTCCGACGTAAGCGTGCGGACCGAGCACCTCTCGGCCGAAAAGGGTGCTCGGTCCGACCTTGGTCACGCCGGTACTCCGCGCGGCGATTGCTGAAGCGCGCGATGCTCACTCTGGGCGATAGCTGGTGCAGTCAGCGTGATTGCTGTGATGCGTCACGGTGATTCCGGGTGCCTCGCATTGCTGCTGGGCGTTGAATGAGCACTGCATCACTCGGCAAGCTCCGACCTTGGACATGTCCTGCTGCATTGCCCGAACTGACCCGGATGTCGTGAAGGTGTCGCACTGGGGATGCTGGTCGCCGACCTCGATCTGCGGTGCGCAGCACTTCTCCTGATCGTTGTACGAGCACTCCGTAACGGTGCATGTGACTACGGGCGCGTTGCCCTGCTGTTCCATCTTCATAGTCCACAACCTCCTCCTTGGTGTCTCGCGTGAGAAGGAGATTACCCACCGTGCTGCGGGTCATAGCGAGGAGAACGCAAGGGAACGAGAACTGCCGACACTACTCAAGTCCGGCCCCGTGTCTGCCGAGACAAATTAGTGCAAAGGTTGATAGTGCAAGTGTGTTCACTCATCGGAGGCGAGATGACGACGGACTAGTTCATCACCCTCCGACTTGAGGACATAGAGACGAATCTCCTCTCGAGGTCGATTCAAGCCGCCGTCGATCAGCGGAACCGACAGGTGATCATCCTTCCGCCTGGAGACTACGACCACCTGAATCCCGCCGAACTATGGGACATGATTAGCGAAGCGCCCTCTGTCAAACTAAGCCAAGAAGAGCTGCTATCCGATGAGTTCCTGGAGATCGCCCTGCGACAGGCAACAGGGATCCTCGCAAGAAAGGCTACCGCGCCTCATGATCTCAGTCGATGATTGGGACCCGAACGCTCTTACGAGCGTCATGACCGAAACGCGGACCGTCGACGAAGAGTCGGCTGCCGTGGGCCGCTCGCATCACTACGAGTTCGCCCACCATGCCCTGAGGAAGGCCTTCTACGCGCATCCCAACGAGACGCTCGCGACTCTGACTGCCAAGCAGGAGTTGCCTCTGATCGACCTGTGGCGACGAGTCGGACGGGCGGGCGTGGCGGGGGGTCGCGAGGCGCTTGACCCGCGTGATCTCTCCGTGACACTCGTGAGCTTCGCAAGAGATCAAGCGTGCGCGCTCGTGACTCTGCCGAGACCGTCGCAAGATCCCGAGGCCTATTACGTGGCCCTAGTGTCGACGGCGTCGACCTTCCGCTACTTCACCTTGGAAAGACCGGCCTTGGCGGAGACAGAGGCTGGAGTGGACTTTGGGCTACTTGGCGAGTGGACTGCCGACGGCACGCATCTCGACACCATGATCGAGGTCGCCGCAACCGTCCCAGGCTTCGCCACCGCTGTCCGCCGGTACATCGCCTAGCCGATACGCTCCTGTGTTTTCAGTCGGCGCGCGTCTTTGCGGCCGGAATCACTGAGGCTCAGCGGACACCTTCCCAAAGTTGATACTTTCGGGCATAGTTGCCGTGTCAACCATGAGGGCGCGCTTCTACAGACCCGCAAACGCTGCGCTCGTGGTTGAGAGAGGCTCCCGGCACGGGGGCCTTTCGCTTTCTTCTTCGGCCGACATGGCGCGACTCGACGGGCCGTGTCGTTGCACGGTGCGACTAGAGGATGTGTGACAACAGCCGGTAGCTGCGCTGCACAAGTCTCTGCGTCGATGTGTAGCCGTCAACCTCGGCCTGAGTGACTTCTGTGCACTGCTCTCGATCGATGTCGAACTGGGCCTCCAACTGGCGCGCGATGTCGCCGTTG
>DATHUB010000173.1:0-12321 GCA_035462695.1 Coriobacteriia bacterium
TCGGCGCCGACTCGGACAAGGGCCCCGGCTACGTGGTCTCCAAGCACCACATCGAGGAGTACATCGAGTCGCTCGGACTGCCCGCCACGATCTGGCGACCGGCCACCTTCATGGAGAACTACCTGGGTCATCGCGACGAGATACTCAACGGACACCTCCGCAACAACCGCTGGCCGGAATCGATGCAGTACCTCGTCGCCGTCGACGATGTCGGCCGCTTCGTCGCCCTGGCCTTCCGAGACCCCCAGCGTTTCATCGGCATCACGATGGCGATTGCCGGGGACGCCATGACGATGGAGGACGCAGCGTTGACGTTTTCCGAGACGCTCGGGAGGCAGGTGGAGTTCGAACACATCGATCTGCCCAACAAGCCCTCTCCCCCGCGGCCCGCGCAGGGCGAGATTCAGCCGCGGCTCGCTGACGTCTTGGAGTGCCGTCGCCTCGTTCCCGACCTTGCCAGCCTGGGCGCGTGGATCGAGGCAACCGGGTGGCCTTCGCTCATCGCGAGGTGATGCCGCAAGCGCCCTGCAGAAGTAGACTGGCCGTATGCCGAGTCTCGACCTCAAGAAACAGTTCGCGGCGCTCTACAAGCCGAGCGCCAAGGTGCCGTCTGTCGTTGACGTGCCTCCTTTGCGCTTCTTGATGCTCGACGGTGTGGGAGACGTTGGCGGCCCCACCTACCAGGACGCAGTCGCATCCCTCTACGGCCTCGCCTACCCGATCAAGTTCGAGGCGAAGAAGCGGCTCGACCTTGCGTACCCGGTGATGCCGCTCGAAGGACTGTACTGGGACGCCGAGGACGAGCATGCGGAGGTCGTTCCGAGCGACGTCCACTCTCTCGCGTGGCGCCTGATGATCATGCTGCCCGACGCAGTGACGGCCGAGTTCGCCGATGAAGTGCGTGCGAAAGTCGCAGCCAAGAAGAACCTGCCGCGCCTTCAGGACGCACGCGTGCAGACCTTCTCAGAGGGGACGAGCGTCCAGATCATGCACGTGGGCCCCTATGCCGAGGAGACGCCGACGATCGACGCGCTGCTCGATTTCGCGGAGCGCCGCGGCCTGGACGTCACTGGCCGACATCATGAGATCTACCTCGGCGATCCTCGACGCTCCGCGCCCGAGAAGCTCAAGACCGTACTTCGCTACGGGGTCCGACGGCGCCGCTAGGCGTCGCGACACGCACGCTTCCCAGCCCGGCTAGCTCACGGCTCCGACTTTCGAATCGGACACCTCGGCGACCAGGCCCTTCTCGGCATCTGAACGCTTGGCGGCAGCAGTGAGAAGCTGCATGCCCACCGCCGAGGAGATCGCGTGGAATGCGAGCGCGGGGATCAGCGCGGCAACGGTGGTGAAACCCTCAGCCTGAGTGGCCACGGCCACTACGACGTAGGTGATTCAAACGGTCCCGATGGCAACGAGCGTCCACCCGGAGATTCTTAGAAACAGCTTCATGGTCGTCTCCCTCCTAGGCGCGAACCGCGCGCATGATGAACCACAGGCCGAGCACGGCGAACGCCGCGTGAAACGCGTACGGAAGCACCATCAGAGGTGCGAGGAACGATGCCCTACGGCGGAACCCGTCCGCCGTGACGTACGCGATTCAAACGAGCGAGAGCAGTAGAGCCAGAACCGCACCTATCCACCACAACACCTAGACCACCTCTTCTTCGACCGGCCCGGCTACGCTGCAGCCGAGCATTCTCATGACCGCCTCGACCACGACCTCATCTGCGTCATAGTCGCGGTCCTCTCTCACCATCACCCCGTACTGCGTGACGATCGCACCGATGAGGGCGTTTCCGAGCACCGGGTCGGGAAAGTCGAACTCCCCGGCGGCGTGCCCCTTCTCGATCAGCTCCGTACCGACCGACCCGTATGCTCCAGCCATCGCGTCGTAGGCCACCTCGAACTCCTGCATCCAGTCGGCCTTCGACGTCTCTTGGATGTGAGCCCGCATACCGGAGACGACGATTCGCAGGAACTTCTCCGTCTTCGCCCTCCAACTGGGCTCGGCCTCTATCGACTGCCTGAGCCGGTCTCGCTCTTGATCGGCGACCCGGGAGACGACGAACCCGTAGATCTCCTTCTTGCTGGAGAAGTGCTGGTAGATCGTCCGCTTGGAGATGCCGAGTTCCGCTGCGACGTCCTCCACGCTCGCTCGCCCGAAGCCAAACCTCTGGACGTGGCGGGCAAAGGTGTCGGCGATCTGTTCCTTCGTTGCGGGCACGGCTTCCCTTTCAGTTCGCTGTTGCTGTAAACGCTACCCGTTTCGCGTTTACTCTAACACGCGTATGATAAGCCCGCAACCCCCCGTCCGCCTCTGTTCGGCACGGTCTGGGCAAAACATCAGAGAGCAGCGACGAGGGGGGTGCTCGGCCGACATGTACGAAACGGATTCCGCCTACCACCGGCTGCGCGTGACCGACAACGCCGGGATTCGGCTTCTGCGCTTCGAGCGGAACCGGCAGTCCTCGATGTACCTCGACGACCCGTTCGAGACGGACTTCGAGTACCCCGGCTATCTGCACCTGACGATGGCGCTCAGGCCGGACGCCGCGCGTACGCTCGTCATCGGCCTGGGCGGCGGGTCGGTCGTGAAGCGAATGTGGCGGGACTACCCGCGCATGAGCTTGGATGTCGTGGAGCTGGATCCTGAAGTCGTCGATATCGCCCGGCGATTCTTCGCGCTGCCGGACGACCCGCGCATTCGCATCTTCGTCGAGGATGGGCGAGGGTTCATTCGCTTCGCGCCTGACGTGTACGACATCGTCGTCGTCGACGCCTTCGACGACGATCGCGTGCCCCGTCCGCTGGTGACCGAAGAGTTCATGCGCGAGGTCCGCGACTCGCTGTCATCCGAAGGGGTCGTAGCCTACAACTTCATCGGCGCCGTTTATGGCCCGCACAGCAAACCCTTCCGGAGCCTGCATCGCACCCTGTCGAACGTGTGGGCCAAGGTATGGGTCTTCCCCGTGGGGTTCTCAGACGACGTCACCGACAAGAGCCGCAACATCATCCTGCTCGCAACGGATACGGCCCTGACCGCCGAGGAGCTGCGTGAGCGGATCGCAAGCCGGGTGGACGGACTCGTGACCGTGCCCAAGTTCGAACGATTCGGCGAAGACCTCTATCAGGGCAAAGTACGAAGCGGTGACGTGCCGCTCATCATCGAACACCCTGCGGGTCGGAGGAAAAGGCGTCGATGACCTCAGCGTCGGTGAGGTCGGGGAACCGCTCGTAGAACGACGCGACCGCGAAGCCTTGCAGCCCCTCTTGGGCGATGAGGCAGACCAGCTCGTCGCAGTGCTCGGCGATGAGCTCAAGCGTGTGCGTCGGTGCCACGGGAACGGCGACCACCAGGCGCGAAGGATCCGAACGCCTTACCATCTCGCACGTCGCGAGCATCGTGTAGCCGGTCGCGAGCCCGTCGTCGACGAGGACAACTTGGCCTCCCGCAAGATCCGGCAGCACGCCTCCCCCGGGGTAGGTGGCGGCTCGCCGCTCCAGCTCTCGCCGTACGTCCTCGATGACCAGCGCCGCCTGTCCGAAAGTGACCCCGAACCGGTCCATGACGGCGTGATTCAGGGTGACGGTGCCATCAAGAGTGAGGGCGCCGAACCCCATCTCGGGGGAGGTTGGAATAGGCAGCTTGCGCACGGGAACGAGCTGCATCCGGCAGCCGAGGGCGGCAGCAATCCTCTGTCCCACCGGCACTCCGCCTCGCGGCAGCGCCAGAACGAACGCGTCTGGGTCAGGTTCCGGCGCGACGACCAAGGCGAGGGCGCGCCCTGCGTCGCTCCGATCAGAGAACGCGGGCGTCGGCAATTCGACTCTTTGCAGAACGCGCACATTGGCGGCCATGCGGACCACCTCCGCCACGGGATGTACCCGCCAACCGACGGCTCGCCACCGACACGAAGTCGGAGGGGCGGCCGGCTAGAGGTCTGCGGATCCGAACTGCCGCCTCCCCATCAGGTACGAGGCGGCGAGGATGAGTGCGAAGTATGCGACGCCGCTCCATGCGGGAATGTTCTGCCGAACCGCCGGATTGTGGTGCACCCCTTCGAGGAGACGGACTCCCGGGCTGAAGATCAGCCACCCGTCCCAGGCCTTGGCGAGGACGTAGTCGGCTATGAGTCCGAGAATCGCACAGGTCACGACAGCTGCGGGCTGGCGCGTCTTCAAGGTCGCGGCGACCAACAGCAGGCAGATCGCCGAGAAAGCAAGCGTCAGGTAGCCCGCCACAGACAGCTGCCGCAGGAGCATGTTCGCGCCCGTGCCTATGGGCGGGAACAGGGCGAGTCCTCGGGTTGCGAGCGGAGCCGACGCAAGATCCGAGGGCGGTGCGACCGGCGCCTCACGGGTCCAAATAACCCCGATCACGGTGCACCACAAGAGCAGGACGACCTGAACGAACGCAGCTGCCACGACGGCTGAGATCATCGTGGCTCGCCACCGCGAGGCCCTTTGGATGCCCCGGGCCAGCACCAGACGGCCATATCCGCTGAGTCTGTCGGAGACGAGGCTGTCTCCCATCACGTAGACGAATGCGGTGAGCAGCAGATAGCCGACATACATGAGGTTGTTGGTGGCAGCTGCGTGCACATCAAGCGGCCCCGGCTTCAGTCCCGTGTTCGCCGATACCGCGGCCACCTCGGTCACCGCCAGGTAGGCGACCAGCGCTGCCACGACGACGGGGACTCCCCACCTGCGAGAGGCGCTCATTCGCCAAAGCTGATGACGAAGAAGCCGCACGGACTGCGTCACGAGGCACCCTCCGATACTGCCGAGAGATACTCCCGTTCGAGTTCTTCGGGCGACGACGGCACGCGGTCGAGCGTGCGCGTGATTCTCCCTCCGTCGATCAGCGTGACTCGGTCTGAGACAGCTGCCACTTCGGAGAGAAGATGGCTCGCGAACACGACCGTGGCACCCTCCGCGGCCAGCCTTCTGACAGTGGTCCTCAGCATCACCACCCCATGAGGGTCGAGCCCATTCGTCGGCTCGTCGAGCAAGAACAGCCGCGGCCTGTCCATAATCGCTTGCGCCAGGGACAGCCGTTGGCGCATGCCCTGTGAGTAGGCGCGGACCGGCTTCCTGTCATCGGCCCGTAGCCCCACGGACTCCAGCGCCTCACTGACTCCGGTTCGACCGACTCTTCCGAGAACCGCAGCCAGAAGCCTGAGGTTCGCCGAGCCGCTCAGGTGCTCCACGAACGCCGGCTTCTCCGGCATCAGACCGACGAGCGGGTGCGGAGAGCAGTTCGGCCCTATCGGCTGGCCGAGGACTTCGCCACGACCGGCAGAGGGTGCGCAGAAGCCGGCGACGATGCCGAGCAACGTGGACTTCCCGGCACCGTTCGGCCCGACCAACCCCGTGACGGTGCCAGCCCCGAGCTGCAACGAGAGATCGTCGAGAACCGCGCGTCCGCGATAGAGCTTGGTTATCCCGACAAGCGAGACGGCGACGTGCTCCGAGTGGCTCACCATATCCCCCTTCGGGCCCGAACGGCCATGATCGCCAGGCCTGCGATGAGGGTCAACCCGGACAGCCAGTACAGCGTCATCTGCACCGGGGAAACCGCCCACTCGACACCGTGAATCTGGAGGAACGACGCTCTCTCCAGCGGGTTGAGCGGCCATAGCGGCCCGACAAAGGCGAAGCCGAGGATCAGCATCAGCAGCGGCGGGACTGTCTGGGCGGCGAGCTCAGAGGTGAAGACCCCCAACAGAGTGGAGATCCCAAGGACCGTCGCCGTCGCGAGGGCGTAGACCGCCGAGACCAACGCGACCCATGCAACCAGTGAACGTCCGAGCAGTTGCGGTGCGAACGACACCGCGCTTCCGAGGTCGCGGATCGCACCGGACTCCCTTGCCACTGCCGCGGCGACGATCGTGCACGCCACCACAGCGACAGCGAAGGCTGCGACCTCGAGCGCGGCGAGCAGGCGGGCGATTACTGCAAGCGTCGGCGTCAGCCCTCGCGCATACAGGAGGCGCAGGTAGCCAGCATCCCTATCACGACCGAAGCTGCCTCCCGCCACAAGCGGAAGCGCCAACACGAGCAGCCACAGGACTTGAAGGCCGACTGCGGCACCAAGAGCGACAGTTGGCTGCACGCCCGCTCCGCGGGCGACTGCATCCCGCTCGGCGAGAGACGCTGCTGCACCGTAGGCTCCCACCGCCGCCACCAGCGCCCACATTCTGGGGCGCGTGACCAGCCGCAGGGTCTCGGCCTGCGCCGTTCTCCATACCATCGCTGTCCCCCTGCCCGCGCTCCGGGAGCACCCTCGGGTGCCCCCGGAAACGGTCATCAGTAGTTCCAGTACCAAGTGCCCTCGGCCAGCACCTGAACGGCGGTCGTGAGCGAGGTCCACATCTTCACGCTCACAGACTTCGAGGACGCCGAGCCGTTGTACCAGAGGTCGACGAGCGGGGCATCGGACCGACCCGGGGCGATCGCGACTCTGGGGCCGACGGTGTTGTGCTGGCTGTCGCACACTTGGAAGTTGACGGTCTTGCCGCCGGAGTACCTGTGCTTCACTCCGTAGTCTCGGTACGCCGAGACGGTCTTGGTCGAGGTGTAGTAGGCGCTGCCGAATCGCGGCAGCACCACCGAGTAGCCCTTGGTTGTCGCGGCAAGACAGGGTGCCGCGGTGGACGAGAAGACGAGCGCCGCCAAGGCAGCGGCGAAAACGAGTCGCCTCATGGAGTAACCCCTCTCTGGTTGGCTGGAAGCCGAGTACCGAACGCCCTACAGACGCGTCTGCTGCTGGGAACCGCCGCCCAAAGGTGGCACGCCGTCCTTACCAGCCTCTTATCAGCAGCATGCAAAGGAAGGTGGAACGTACAATCAGCGTATGGCCGCTCAGCCGGACGGGGAATGCGCAGTGGCGTCGAGACTAGAGGGACTCCCACTTGTCGAGCCGGGAAGCCGCGAGGAGTGGCGTTCATGGCTCGAAGAGCACCACTCGTCCTCGACCGGGGTGTGGCTTGCCATCGGCAAGAAGGGCGGTAGCGCCACGTGCCTCACCTACGACGAGGCGGTCGAGGAGTCGCTCGCCTTCGGCTGGATCGACAGCGTCACACGCCGCATGGACGACCACCGCTTCAAGCAGTTGATGACGCCCAGAAAGCGGGGCAGCATCTGGGCGAACAGCAACAAGAAGCGGATCGAGCGGCTCACTGCCGAAGGCAAGATGGCTCCCGCGGGGCTGGCGGTCGTTGAGGCTGCGCAGGCCGACGGGTCCTGGAACGCGCTCGACGAGGCTGAGTCTCTCGTGATTCCGGACGACCTCGCCGCCGCCCTCGCGGCGGACCCTGAGGCGGAACGCAACTACTCGGCGTTCAGCGAGTCCACACGCAAGATCATCCTCTACCGCGTCTGGGAGGCGAAGCGTCCCGAAACGCGCGCGAAGCGCATCGCCGCAGTAGTCGATGCGGCAAGAGATGGCCGCCCGCCTTGGTAGGCGAGCCGCGGCTGGTTTCGGAGCAGAGCTGAACCTCGCTGGGCAGCCGGCGCCCCGCCTACGCAGTGGCTAACGGAGCTTTCGCCGGGGACTCCGCCTCGACTTGATCCTTCTCCAACGAAATGCTCGCGAGGATTCGATATGCGAGCAGCCCGAACAGCAGCGTGGCGACGCCGAACAGTGCGAACTCCTGAACCTGCAGGGCACCCTCGACCATCGCGGCCGAGATCAGCATGGCGCAGATCGCACCAGCCATCGTCACGGCCTTGACCGCGAAGACCGGCGCGAGCAGGTAGCCCCAACGGTGCCTGCGCCAGATGAGCACGGAAGTGGCAATCGCCAAGGGCACCACGATTCCGAGATCCAGCGCCTGCACGCTCATCGTCGGCATGCCGAGCAGCCCGGCGCTCACCCAGTCGCCCCGGTAGCCGGCGGCGATCCGCTCGGCCCACATCATTACGATCGTCAGCGCCATGAACGTGCTCACGACGCCCATGGTCTTGCGGGGCACCCGGTCGGAGTAGCGAGCCGGAAGAGCCGGCACGTCGACCGTCGACACGATCCAGACGATGGCTGTCGCGCTCGCCGAGTAGATGATGATGAACGGGACGAACAAGGGCCCGAACGCCCAGAACACCGAGTACATCAGGTACTGATAGACGAAGTAGCCGAGTATGCCGACGGCGAACAGGCGTGCCCTGAGCGATCCCCGCGCGATCCACGGCAGCGCGATCAGGAGTGCCGGCACCGCTACGAAGAGCGTCAGCCAGTCCCAGCCGACACCTTCGGCCACCACTCGGACCGGGTTGTACGCGTAAACGCCGGTCAGCGTGTACTCGAACTGCTCACCACGTATGCTCGTCGCGCTCGCAGTCGACCCGTCGCCCCGGCCGAAGGCGCCGATCGCAGCCGTCACGCCCGTCGCCAGCGCGATTACTAGGCAGAACGCGACGATGCCCCTGTATGTCTTGGTCATTGCGACTCTCCCCTCTGTTCCTTGCTCGAAGGAGGCCCTACGACGCCGTCAGCTGCGGCGCGATCTTCTCGGCCCACGCGGTGACGACGTTCCAGTCGCGGAAGTCGCCCACCGGCGCTTTCATCATCTTCATGACGCTGCGCTCGAGGAACGAGAACTCCTTCGGCTCGTTCCAACCGGCGAACAGTCCGATGTCGACGGGCCGCACGCCGGTCGCCTCGATCAGTGCGTCGGTGTAGCCGCGGACTTGGTCGGACTTCTCCGAGTCGGTGATCATGAGACCGCACGTGTAGAACGCGACTGGGATCTCCTTGAGGGCTTCCGCGTTGTTGGTGACCCACGTGCGAGTCGACTCGTGCCAGGCCCCGGCGCGCACACCGCTGCCGACGATCACCGCCTCGTAATCGCTCGCGTCACCGGCCTCCTGCGCCGGTGCGACGCGGACGATGAACCCCCTCGCCGAGAGGGTCTCACCGATCTTCTCGGCGATTCCCGCGGTGCATCCCGACTTCGTTCCGTAGACGACCAGTGCCTTCATGTCTGCCTCCCCCATACTTGTCACGCTCGGAAATCTCACTGCTACCTATCCTTCGTGCCGGCAGCGCCCGACCAGAAGATGTCGAAGAGCTGCTCGATCGTCTTGTCGGAAGCAACGTCCTCGGGCTTGTCGAGAAAGCCCATGATCATCCGGTACATCACGTAGCTGGCCGTCAGCGTCGAGAACGCCTCGGCGAGCACTCGCGGTTCGACGTCGCCGCGGAGGTCGCCCGCTTTCTGCCGGTCGGCCATGTACGCGGCGAGCGCCTCGACGTTGTGTCCCGGGCCCTCGCCCATAAGCGCCCCGATCTCCGGCACCGACTTCGCGTCGAAGGCGAGCCGCAGCGCGACGCCGCCGTTCTCGACCGACTCCGTGATCTCCCGGCGTGCCAGCGCGAGCAGGGTGGCTCGGGCGTCGGTGGGGTCGGGAAGCTCGGCGAGGGAGTGCGCTGCGGACTTCTCGGCAAATCGCTGGCCGAGGGCCTTCAGGATGCCGAGCTTGTTGTCGAAGTGCCGGAAGATCGTGACCTCGTTGACGCCAGCCCGCTCGGCGATCGAGCGAGTCGTTGTCGCCGCGTAGCCGCGCTCGGCGAACAGCTCCGAAGCAGCGCTGACGATCTTCTCGGCGGTATCGGTGGCGGGGCTCATGATCTCTCCAGACGATGCGTGCAAGTAGTTGCTTACTTGCAGAGTGTAAGTACCCACTTGCATTCTTGTCAAGACGGCCCCCCAGGATTTCTTGCGATGGGCCTCTGAGTACGACCGGAGGTGTATAAGCGGGTCCGCTGGTACCTCCATCGGTGTACCTCAGAATCGCCACATCCGGCGGACGCTTCCTCCTCGAACTAGCGAGATGCTTCTCATTGCCGGGACGCTGCCGATACGCGGCGTTCCGGCGCCAGAACAGGGAGGTTCGCATGACCGCCATTCACTTGAGCACTGCCGGGCTCGCCAGCGACTGGACCGCGATCACCATCGAGACGACACTCCGCCGCCTCGTCGGCGTCGCGCGCGTGGCAGTCGTCCGTTCGCTTGGCATCGTGTCGGTGCTGTTCGACGAGCGCAGCTCGAGCGCCGAGAAGATCCTCGCAGCCGTGAGGGCGGCCGGGGTCGATGCGCGTCTGTACCAGCGCGGTCACCTGCGCTAGCGGGACTGCCCGGCGGGAATGTCGGACGAGCACTGAGCACGCGCAAGCGGGTACACTCGCACGCATGTCGAACACCCCTGCACATGCGCTCAGCATCATCGAGGCGACGCAGCCCGCCGAGATCGCTTCGGTCCGCGCGCTGTTCTTGCGCTACGCCGAGGACCTCGGTTGGGATCTCGCCTCAGGTGGGCACTTCGCCGAGGAGATCGAGAACCTGCCCGGCCCCTACGCACCTCCACGGGGCGCGCTGCTTCTGGCCTTGGTGGACGGCGTGCCCGCGGGAGCTCTCGGCCTGCAACCCGTCCCCGAGCAGGCGCTCATCCCCAACATCGGTGCCGAGCGCTTCGGTGAGCTGAAGCGACTGTTCGTGGGAACCGAATACCGGCGCTACGGCGTCGGCCGAGCGCTGATGCTGCGATCTGCCGAGGAGGCGAGGGCACGCGGCTACTCGGCGCTCGTACTGACGACCTCAGCCGAGATGATGCCGCTCGCCCAAGGCCTGTACGACTCGCTCGGCTATGAGACCACCGAGCCCTACCGAGACGACATGCCGTGGCCGGCCATCAGATGGCTGCGGCTCGACCTGTAGCGCGTGCGTCCGGCGTGCGGGCTTGGCCCTGCTGCGATGACCCGGCTACTCGGCGTCCCACAGCTCGCATACCCATTCACGGCAGATGGGCGCGCGCGACTCCCGCGGCAGCAGGCACCCGGTGTCGGGGTGGCAGAACTGGCACTTCCGAACGTCGACCCACTCGGGCAGTGATGCGCGATAGATCTCACCGGCCGGTGTGGGCGAGTGGCTGATTCTCGGGTCGTGAAGCGGCTCGACTCCGGCCTCGCCCGCTACGAGCTTGTCGCCGTTCAACGCAAGAGCGCCGCTGCCAACGAGCCGCTCCGTCCACAGCTCGACGTAGTCGGGCAGCCAGCCTTCGCCTACGTACGCGCCGTCCTCGTCCTGCGCCAAGTAGAGACAGCAGCACAGGCCACCGCATTCGTGACAGAGGTCCCACTTCTCCTCGTTGGCACGTATGAGGTCGCTCACTCGTCGGACCCGAGGTCCTGCATGATCTCGATCTCGATGCCGTTCGGGTCCCTGAAGAAGAGCAGACGAGCGAGTCCGGGGAGATCGCGGGGTTCAACGTCGAGGGGAATCACACCGGCTTCTCGCAGCTCGGTGAGCGTGTCATCCATGTCGTCCGTTCGAAGCGCGAGGTGTCTGAATCCGACCACCCGTCCGGCACTCTGCTGAGCCATGAGCGGCTCGTCGTAGGCGAACAACTCGAGATTGAATCCGCCGAGCGCCATGAAGCAGATGGTCTTGGTACCGTCGTCCCTCTCCGAGACGGGCTCGAAGCCAAGAGCGGCGTAGAACGCTTTGGAGCGTGCCAGGTCGTTCACGATGATGCCCACGTGATGCGCTGAGAGCTGCACGCCGCCTCCTGATGTCGAATCCGTCCGCTCACTCTACAGCGCATACGTGCCATGAAGGCGCTACGAAGCGCGAATCCTCAGAAAGCATTTACCCGCGGCCCGGAGCCGCGGGGTTTCTCATGTCGGTAGGGACGCGTTCGAATCTGCTACAAATGATGCGAGCACAATTCGGTTCTCGTGCAACCTGACGTGGGGGGTGGCTTCATGCGAGGCGCACTTCGGTGGGCCGTGCCTTTGGCGTTCGCGGCCCATGGGCTCGGGATGATCGGCGGCGTCTACTTCGTCTTCGCGACCCGCTCTTGGCTCGCCTCGGCGCTTGGCGACGGTGCCCTGCTCACAGCGGCGCGCGTCTTCGTCGCCATCTTGTGGATCGTCTCCGGAATCGCGTTCGTCGCTGCCGGCTGGGGCTTCTACAAAGACACGGAATGGTGGAGAACCGCCGCTTGGATCGGCGCACCGACGACCATCCTCGGGGTCGGGCTCTGGGCAGGCGAGATACCGCCAGGCACCTACGTCGGCGCGGTCATGGCGGTTGCGGTTGTCATCGCGCTGCTCGCTGGTTGGTAGACCTGCGGGAGCCTTCCCGGCTAGCGGCGTCTGCCAAACTTGAGCTTCATCGGGAGGATGCGGTCGCTCGAGAAGACGCGTGCCGCGATGAACACGAAGACCGCGAACCAGAGCAGCTGGTAGAAGATGCCGAACCACACGATGCCGTAGTTGCCCAAGAACAGGTTCGGCCCCGTGATGAACGGATACGTGAA
>DATHUB010000174.1:0-3420 GCA_035462695.1 Coriobacteriia bacterium
CCGATCTTCCCTTCGAGCATGACGGCGTGAGGGGATCTCATGAGACGCGCGACCAGATGCACGAGGTCTTCGCCGAGGAGTTAGCGCACAGCGGGCGTCGGTATGTAGAGGTGTACGGAGATGTCCAAGCGCGCTGCGACATCGCTCTGACCGCTATCGAGAGACTGCTCTCGGAGCGGTGCTCCTGAGACGAGCGCTCTTACCGAGTCCAAGTCTCGCGGCGAGGTCGAACGGGCGTGTTGGGGTACGGTAGGAAGGAACAGGAAAGACAGCGACAGGAGGATTCTTCATGGCCAATATCAAGGGAACCCAGACCGAGCAGAACCTGCTCAAGGCCTTCGCCGGAGAGAGCCAGGCCCGCAACCGCTACGCCTACTTCTCCAGTGTTGCGAAGAAGGAGGGCTACCACCAGATCAGTGCTCTGTTCGAGGAGACCGCCGACAACGAGCAGGAGCATGCGAAGGTCTTCTTCAAGTACCTGCAGGGTGGGCCAGTCGAGATCACAGCGATGTACCCCGCCGGCAGGATCGGCACGACCGCCGAGAACCTGCTCGCCGCCGCCGACGGCGAGAAGGAAGAGTGGAGCGTCCTCTATCCCGACTTCGCCCAAATCGCCGAGGACGAGGGCTTCGGCGCGGTCGCTACGTCGTTCCGCGAGATCGCCGAGGTTGAGAGCTGGCACGAGCGCCGCTACCGCAAGCTGCTCGAGAACGTCGAGAATCGTCAGGTCTTCGCGCGCGAGACCCTCGTTCGCTGGAAGTGCCGCAACTGCGGCTACGTGCACGAAGGCCCGTACGCTCCTGACATCTGCCCGGCCTGCAAGCATCCGCAGTCCTACTACGAGCTGTACGTCGAGGCCTACTAGACCAAGCGGCGTCTACGGACAGACAAGGGCCGGGGTCCGAGAGGATCCCGGTCTTTTCGTCTGCCGCGCAAGAGCAGCCGTCGGGCCTACCAGGCGTAGTTGTCGGGGTCCGGCCCGAGGCGGAAACCGCGGTCGAGGGTGCCGATCAGCTCGACGTCCTCGTCGGTGAGGTCGAACCCGAAGACGTCCGCATTCTCGAGGATGCGGCTGTCACGCACGGACTTGGGGATTGCGACGTAGCCCTGCTGCAAGACCCATCGGATGGCGATCTGCGCGGGCGTCGCCTCATGCCTTGCGGCGATCTCGAGCAACTCCGGCGCCTCGCCCACGCGGCCTTTCATGACCGGTGCCCAGGCCTCGAGGGTTATGTCGTGCTCGGTAAGGAAGGCCTGCAGCGACGGCTGCTGGAGCCACGGGTGGAACTCAACCTGATCCACAGCCGGAGGGGTCTCGGCGATCCTGAGCAGGTCGGTGAGGTGATGCGGCAGATGGTTGCAGACTCCGATGGAGCGCGTCTTGCCCTCTTGGAGCAACTCTTCCATGGCGCGCCACGTCCCCTCCATGTGGCGCTGGATCGGCCAGTGGACGAGATAGAGGTCAACATAGTGGGTTCCGAGGCGCTCGAGCGACCGCTCGAGCGCGGCCCTCGTCTCCTCGTAGCCCTGCTCGGCGTTCCAGACCTTCGTGCTCAGGAAGATCTCATCGCGAAGCACCCCGCTCGCCCGGATGCCCTCGCCCACGCCTTCCTCGTTCTTGTAGAGCGACGCAGTGTCGACGTTTCGATAGCCGTTCCGAAGAGCGAACTCCACCGCGTGCGTGACCTCGTTGCCCTCCTGCGCCTTATACGTGCCGAGTCCCAATCGGGGCATCGCCACATCGCGATCGATGTTGAGGGTCGAAGCAAGCGAGAGTTCCATGAAGCGTCCCTCCGAAGAGCCATCGGGGCTTCCAGTGATTGGACGGCGCACGTGCAACTAGATGATTCCCGTTGCCTTCTCGGCATCCTGCGGATCCATCCGCATACGCACGTCCATCCACAGGCCCAGAACGATCTCGACGGCCAACCAGACAACCGGCATGAGTGCGCCCACGTACGTCAGCCCGTACTCGCGCCATACCTCCGAGGTGAAGGGGATGCTGCCGAGCGCTCCGACGATGACGATGATCGAGCCCCAGAGCGCCCAGAGGCGCTGGCGAGAGGCGAACTTGCCGAGGTTGAAGCGCGGCTTCGAGTCGGGTAGAACGGCGAGCCTCGTCGCCTCGCGCTGCCACAGGAGCCGGTTCGCGTTCGAACCCGCCCAGAGTCGCGCGACACCCGCGACGATCTCGGAGAGGACCACGACACCGATGATCGTGGACGTCGGAGTACCGGCTTCCCCGCTGCCGACCAGCGAGCCGAAGAACAGCGGGCTCGCGAGCGCGATCAGCCACGTCGCCATGATCTGCCAAGAGCCGTAGGTGGCGCCCCAGAACAGCGGCAGCATGAAGGCGCCCCAGCTGAAGCGGCGCAGCTCCTTGGGGAACTCGCCCACGCCGAACGGCACCTCGCGTGCGGGAGCTTGGGCGACCGCTTCGGGCTCAGTCGGGTCTACTTGGGCAACGGGTTCGGTCTTGGTCGGGTCTTCTTGCTCGTGGACGTTCTCGAGGCAGTCCGGCCCGTGGCCGTTCTGGCAAGAGCCCTCCGGGTCGATCCAAACCCATTCGCCGCACTCGCGGCACCAACCTGCACGGGGCATGCGCGGCTCCTTTCCGGTCGCACCAGTGTGACACCGGGTGGGGTGCTGCGCCAGCAGAGCCGAGGGCTTCTCGGCTACCTCACGATCTTGCTGATCGGCATCTCCAGGATATCTTCCGCGCCTGCAGCTTTGAGCTGCGGAATGAGTATGTTGACGGTCGATTTGTCGGCCACGGTCGTGATTTCGTAGTCGTCGGAGCCGTACAGCTGGTTCACGGTCGGCCTCTTCATCGCGGGAAGCACGGCGATGACGTTGTCCAGCCGAGTACGGGCCACGTTCATCGAAAGGAGCACCCGGCCGCGTGCCTCGATCACACCGAGCAGGAGCGTGCGCACCTCCTCGATCTCGCGCCGCTTGTCCGGGTCCTCCCACGAGTCGCGATTGGCGACCAGCCGCGTGGTGGACGTCAGGATCGTGTCGACGATCTTGAGGCCGTTGCGCCGAAGCGTGGATCCGGTTTCGGTGAGATCGACGAGCGCGTCCATCATCTCGGGCACCTTGGCCTCGGTCGCGCCGTAGCTGAAGAAGACCTCGACGTCGATGCCCAGCCCCTCGAAGAACTCCTTGGTCGTCCGGGGGAACTCGGTCGTGATGCGGCTGCCCGCCGGAATGTCTCTTGCCGAGGAGATCGGCGACTCCTGCGGAACGGCGAGCACCATGTTGACGACGCCCGTCCCCGTCTTGGCGTACGGAAGCTCCGCCACCTCGACGACGTCGGCCCCGCTCTCCCTCACCCAGTCGTAACCGGATATGCCGAGGTCGAAGTGGCCTTCCTGCACGAAGATCGGGATCTCTTGGGGGCGCAGTATCTTCACACGC
>DATHUB010000175.1:0-1730 GCA_035462695.1 Coriobacteriia bacterium
CTGCTCGCGCTCGTCGACACCGGCATGCAGCGCGAGGACGCGTACAAGGTCGTCCAGGACGCGGCGATGAAGACGTGGGCCGACATCCAAAACGCCGAGCCCGGCCCCGGCTTCCGCGACTACCTCGAGGGCGGCACTCACGACTTCCCGCTCGACTGCGGTCAGATGGAGGAGATCTTCGACCCGAAGAGCTTTCTCACCCGTGCCGAGGTGCTGTTCGAGCGGCTCGAAGCGCTGGAATTCTAGGCATGGACGCGGGCCGACTGCAGACCGCTGAGACGAGGCTGCAGTGAGCCCTCTTGGTCGCGGGCGCGGCACGCGCAATAGGTGGAGCCTCGCCGATCGCCTCGGCATCGCGCTCATCGTGGGCGCCGTCCTTGTCGGCCTGTGGTGGAGCGCCGGGAGTCCTCGGACCCTGCCCAAGTCTGTCGCCGACTTCGCGACGACCGTGCGCACGCGCGTCGAGGAGCCCCAGGGCGATCCCTTGCCGCCTATGGCTCCGGTCTCCCCCGGTGATCTCGGCGAGCCACCCGAGCCCCGGCAGAACTACCCGCACATCGAGCTGCAGGATGGTGTCGACCTCGAGAAGGCCGTGCACAAGTTCCGGTACGAGGGTGAGAAGTACAGCGTGGCCGTCCGAGTGGATCCGCAGCTGTACTGGGGCGCTGCCGGCGAGCGGCTCATTTCTGTCCGTGACGGGGAGTCAGAGGACGAACGCACGGCGGCCTTCTACCGCTACATGGTCCAGGACCCACTGCAAGCGCCGCTCATTAGCGAAGTCAGCAAGAAGCTGAGGAAGATCGCGAAGCGCGAGGGGTTCGGGCGCGACCGCTACGCCGAGTTCATCTCCAAGTACGTCCAGACGATGCCCTACGACTACGAGAAGCTGGATGCCGAGGACGGCTCGGCGAGGTTTCCGGTCCAAACGCTCGTGGACGGGACAGGCGTGTGCGGTGACAAGTCGCTGCTGCTCGCGGCCTTGTTGGCGCACGAGGGCTACGACGTGGCCCTTCTCGCGTTCGAAGCCGAGGAACACATGGCCGTCGGCATCAAGGGACCGGGTGACAAGTACGGGGAGTCCGGCTATCTGTTCGTGGAGTCGACAGCCCCGGCGTACATCTCGGAAGTCCCCGAGAACTACGTGAGCGGAATCCGGCTGACATCGGACGCGTTGGTGATTCCGATCGGCGAGGGGTCCGCCAAGTACGGCTCGGCGAAGGACGTCGCACGAATCATCGCGGTGCGCTCGACCACCAAAGAGGCGGCAGAGCAGCTGATAGACGAGGCCTCCCGGATGGTCATGACGCAGGCGCAGGCGAACAGCGTGAACGCTCGGCTACACCAGTCGAACGAATCGCAACTCAAGCTGCAGTCTGTGACGGGC
The DNA here is from genome assembly GCA_035462695.1 of Coriobacteriia bacterium. GTDB lineage: Bacteria > Actinomycetota > Coriobacteriia > Anaerosomatales > PHET01 > DATHUB01. Next base: position 1,385 of record DATHUB010000175.1, read on the forward strand.
GAAGAGCACCAGTTCCTTGACCGCGGCCCGGCCCTTCGCTGGATCGAGAAGAACTGCTGGTGGGACTAGCCGCGCGCACTAGTGCGACTGCGCCTCCGCGTCGTCCCACGGGCTCGGGTGTCCTCCGTGACCGAGGCCGAGTCGAATGATCGGCCCCCAACCGTAGAAGTCGCTCACGACGGTCTCCGGGCGCGGCGCGGTTGACCCCGGCTCGCCCTCCTTCAACGCGCCGTCGAAGAACCGCACCATCTGCTCCCACGCCTTCGCTTGAACGGGATCCGATGCGATCTCCTCGGCGTCTCCCATGAAGGCGTGCGGCTGATTGGGATAGACGGTCACCGTTGAC
>DATHUB010000176.1:0-2639 GCA_035462695.1 Coriobacteriia bacterium
CAGCTAGGATGGGACCCGTCGACGTGGTCACCTAGGTTCTCGATTGCGGCGAAACGGCTAGGCGCTGCGGCACGGCTATAGTGTGCGAGCGCTGTGTCAGGCGGCACGCGGCTCAGAAGGTGTGGAAACCCTCGCAGTCTGAGCACGAGTCGGTGCGGGAGTAGCTCAGTTGGCAGAGCGGCAGCCTTCCAAGCTGCATGTCGCGGGTTCGATCCCCGTCTCCCGCTCCACACCGCCACACGCGCTGCATTTCGTGCTCAGATCGGCCCTTGACAGGCCTCCGGGCTCACCGAGTCTTCCGAGTCCGACAAGAGCAAGACATGCAGCGCACACGACCCCCCTATCGCGGGAACACGTAGCGCGCAGATCCTTCGCTCTGTTGGGCTAGGGCGAGGTCGTCTCAGCAGCCGACACCAATCTCGGCGCGGCTTCGCCACCGCGGAGCACCGAGCCATGCCCGGCAAGACGACCGACGAATCACGCGACTACCGCCCCGGTCACGCGGACGCCTACGACGCGACGGCACTCTTGGAGCCACTGTTCATCGAGTTCCTCGAGGACTCGGCGGCGGTGATCAATGACCGCACCGAGTTCAAGTATCGCGCCGACTTCGCCCGCTTCACCGACTGGCTCACCGCCGAAGGCGTCTCGGCCACGCTCGCAGCGCTCGAGCGGCGCGTGCTCAACAGGTACGTGGCCTGGCTCAAGTCACGTCCTGCGCCCACCGGACGCAACGGCACGCTCTCCAATCACACCATCGACTCCTACATCCGTACCCTGCGCACCTTCGCGCGTTACCTCGTCGGCGACGGCCGCTTCCCGCGTGATCCCTTCTACGGGCCGCGTGCGCCTCGTCCGCACCTCGGTCAGCGTATCCAGCGCGCCGCTGCCGCTGCCGACGTCGCCGTCCTCGAGCAGGGCACCGCCGGGACAGAGCCGCTGTCCTTGCGCGATCGCGCCGTGCTGCTGATCGTCCTCGACGCGGGGCTGCGCACCGGCGAGTTCACCCGGCTGAACATCGCAGACGTCGCTCTCGACGGCGGCTACCTGGAGATCCACGAGAGTAAGTGGAACAACAGCCGGGTGGTCCCCATCGGCAAGCCGGTTGTCGTTGCCCTGCGGCGCTACCTGCGCTGGGGCCGTCCAAAGCTGACCGGCGTCGCCCCCGATGATGCCCCCGCAACAGGTGCTCTGTTTGTCGGGCGCACCGGGGTGCGCCTCACTGAGAACGGGTTGTATCAGGCGGTTCGGCGCGCCTACCGCCGTGGCGGAGGAGAAGGATCCCTGGGACTGCACGCATTCCGTCGCCTGTTCGCCGCGCATACCCAGGACGCGGGGGTCGACCAGCGCGTCACCCAGGACAACATGGGCCACGAGGACGCACGTGTGACGAAGCTGTACGCCGGAGCCACCCGGATCGACACTGCCCGTGCCGCCTTGAGTGGCAAGACGCCACTGACGCTGCTGCGAACCAGGGGGCGACGATAGGCGACAAGCCAGCGATACGGGAGGCGAATTCCGCTCACGTTATGAGAGTCCCGGAGACGAGCCGGTCAATGGAGGCCCTGGCAGCGGTGCTTCGAACCCGAGCCGGCGGATCCGAAGCCAGGAGATCGCTGACTGCTCCGACTGCCTACCCCATCTTCGATCACGCTGAATTCAACACCAGCCGCCTTTGGTTCGCCGACTTCCGGTCGATTCGAACCACCAGTGTTGTCTATGCCGATTCTGCCTTGATCCGCGTGATCAGTTCCGCCTGGAGCGGCGCTCATGGTGAGATCAAGGATACGGCCGTGCAGACCTGCTTTGATGGTGCTTTGGGGGTGGGTACGCAATTCACGCTCAGTAGCGCTTACCGTGCTCGACGGGCGTGAAGTCGATGGCCGCCTGATACGCCTCAGCTTCCTGGCGCCGGCTCCCTTGCTAAGGGGTGCCGGCCAGGAAGAAGAGCGGCTGCCCATCGGCCGTCCACCCCGGCCCCGAGTAGATAAAGCAGCCTCGCTCGACATGCCGCATGACCTCGTCGAAGCGCTCCCGTGGCGCCCCCACCGGACCATCGGTCCGTATCTCGAAGTTGTCCTGTCCCGCAGCACGCAGGCGCTCATCAAGGCGGGTGATCGCAGCCTCGCGCGACAAGCATTCGACATATAGCTCCTCGCGCAGTGCGTCGAGCGTCTCTCGAGCGTCGGGATGAAGCGCCGGGAGAATGCGCACGAGCATGGAACCTCTATCGATCGAGAACGTCGTACAACTGTTGCGGCGAGCGTCTAGTTCACTGCGTACCTGCCAGTCGGAGGAGCCAACCTGGCGGAGCGCCGCCTGCATCCGTTGTTCGGCTTCGGCGAACGAGAGGCATTTGTCGCCGGCATAGACCTCCTCGGCCGCAGTTGTTACAGCGGATGGCGGCGTTTCTTCAGACGAGGGTCGCTGCGTCATCGACGTAGGCCGGAGGAGCGCCCAGGCGATGGCCGCGACAACGATCAGCGCCGCGGTGGCTACAGAAGCCAGGGAGGTCGAGCGACCAGTAAGCACTCGTGGCAAGAAGTGTCCCCGGACCGCTCATCGATCGGCCCGGGGACGTATGCGCTAGCAGGCCGCGTCGGTGCCGGTGACGTTATGGGAACTCCACGCATCGTTAT
>DATHUB010000177.1:0-9484 GCA_035462695.1 Coriobacteriia bacterium
ATCGCCGAGAACGCCGGCGGCACCTGGTCGTGCGTCCCGACAAGCGCGGCAACAGCAGCGGCAGCCGTCTCGGCGTCGAGCACCGAGCCCGGAACTGCGGCGGTGATGGTGGTCGTGCCCTCGGCGTCGTCGGTGTTGGTCTCGCTCCCGAACGCGATGCGAGCGGTGTAGCTCTTCTCGGCGGCCGTGAGGTAGGGCGCAAAACGAGTGGCGGGGCCGACGAGCACGACGAGCAGGCCGGTAGCCATCGGGTCGAGCGTTCCGGCATGGCCGACGCGGCGCTCTCCGGTCGCGCGGCGAACACGGTTCACGACGTCGTGGCTGGTGAGTCCGGAAGGCTTGTCGACGAGCAGGATGCCGGACAGGCCGCTCGTGCCGCGGCGGGCGCTCACGCGCTCGCTCCTCCGGGAAGCATCGGGAGGATGGTGGCGAGTACCTGGTCCACGGTCGAGTCGAAGACGGTGAAGCCTGCGGCGGCGGCATGACCGCCTCCCCCGAGCCGGCGCGCAACGGCGCCCACGTCGAAGGTCGTCTTGGCCCGCAGGTTGCCGCGCACCTCCGTGCCCTTCTGGCGCAGCAGCAGCGCGACTTCGATCGAGTCGATCACGCGGATCGCCTCTGGCAGATGCTCGGCCTCTTCAGGCCGGGCTCCCGTCTCTTCGAAGTCGGCGTCGTCCACCCATGTGTAAGCGACGAGTGCGTCGTTGACGCAGGTGAGGCGCGACATCGCGCGGGCCTCGAGCGCGAGTGACGCCGAGGTGCGCGTCTGATAGACCCGCCGCGCAACTTCGGAGGGTTCGACACCGGCGTCGATCATTTTCGCGGCGTCGCGCAGCGAGTCCGACGTCGTGTTCTGGTACGAGAAGCGGCCGGTGTCGGTCAGCAGCGCGACGTAGCAGTTCAGGGCGATGTCGGCGGTCGGCTGCACCTCGAGGGCCTCGACGAGCTGCCAGATGAGCTCGCCGGTCGCGGCCGCACGCGTGTTGAGCACGTGGACGTTCCCGTACTCGGTGGCGTCCGGAGGGTGGTCGATGACGATCAGGGTCCCGGCGGACTCGGCCAGGGCGCGTGCGGCGCCGAGACGCTCCAGGTTGGGCGTGTCGACCGCGACGAAGACCGACGGGGCCTCCAGGTCTTTCGCCTGGACGTACAGGCCGAAGCCAGGGAGCCAGGAGTACGTGCTCGGGGCGTCGCGGTCGTCGGCCAGCGTCGGGATCGCGGGCACCCCGAGCTCGCGCAATGCGAGCGTGAGGCCGAGGGCGGAGCCTATCGCGTCCCCGTCCGGGCGCACGTGCGCGCAGATGACGACGGAGGGAGCGCGGCGTAACGCCACCGCTGCGTGGTGCAGAGCGGCGAGCATCCGGCTACTCCTCGTCTTCGGGAACGCTTGGCTCGGCGCCCTCACCATTCACAAGGGTGGGCGGCACGTTGCCCAGGGCCACCGAGATACGCTGTCCCTCGTCGACGCTCACGTCGATGTGGAAACGCAGCTCGGGCGAGACCCTCCATCCCAGGCGGTGGCCCAGGATGGAGCGAATGCGGCCCTTCGCGGACTCGAGGCCTTCCAAGACCTCGTCGTACCGCTCCGGGCTCGCGCTCACGAACACCTCTGCGACGCTGCGGTCCGAACTCACCTTGGCGCCGGTAACAGTTACTAGCGTGACGCGCGGGTCGCTGATCTCGGACGCCACGATCTCGGCGATCGTCTCGCGAACGCGCTCGTCACTCTTTCGGCCGAAGGACTCTCTCATGCTCGGCCTCCCTTATGACTCTCGGGCGACCTCGATGGTCTTGAAGCCTTCGATGATGTCGCCCTCCTTGAGGTCCTGGAATCCTTCGATACCGATACCGCACTCGTAGCCCTGCTTCACGGACTTCACGTCTTCCTTGAAGCGGCGCAGTGACGCCATCTTGCCTTCGTAGATGACCGTGTTGTCGCGAACGATGCGGACCTGGTCGTCGCGGTTGATCTCGCCTTCCTGCATGTAACAACCAGCGATGACGCCGGCCTTGGGAACGCGGAACAGCTCGCGGACCTCGGCACGTCCGGTGTCCTCTTCGACGAAGTCGGGAGCCAGCATGCCCACGCGGGCTGCGTTGATCTCCTCGATCGCCTGGTAGATGACGCGGTACATGCGGATGTCGACGTGTTCCTTCTCGGCGAGCGACTTGGCCTTGGGCTCAGGCCGCACGTTGAAGCCGATGATGATCGCGTCCGAGGTATCGGCGAGCATGACGTCGCTCTCCGTGATACCACCGACAGCCGAGTGGATGACGTTGATGCGGACCTCGGTCTGGTCCATCTTGTCGAGCGCGTCCGTGACGGCCTCGATCGAGCCCTGAACGTCTGCCTTGACGATGAGGTTGAGCTCTCTGAGCTCGCCCTCCTCGATGCGTGCGAACAGGTCGTCGAGGGAGACGTGCTTCTTCGTCTTAGCCTGTGACATCAGGCGCTGCTTCATCGCACGCTCTTCAGCCTGCGAACGCGCATCGCGCTCGTCGGCGAAGGAGCGGAAGTCGTCACCGGCGCTCGGCACCGAGCCGAGACCGAGGATCTCGACCGGATCTGCCGGACCTGCCGAGGTGACCTGCTCCCCGAGCGGATTGACGAGCGCACGAACGCGGCCGTAGGCGGTACCGGCGACGATCGCGTCACCGATGTGGAGCGTTCCGCGCTGAACGAGCACGGTAGCGACCGGACCGCGGCCCTTGTCGAGCTTGGCTTCGATGACGACGCCGGAGCCAAGCGCGTTCGGGTTGGCCCTGAGTTCGAGCACGTCGGCCTGCAGAAGCACCATCTCGAGCAGGTCGTCGATGCCGATGCGCTTCTTGGCGGATACGTTGACGAAGATGTTGGTGCCGCCCCAGTCTTCCGGCACGATCTCGTGCTCGGTGAGCATCTGGCGTACCTGCTCGGGGTTCGCGCCTTCCTTGTCGATCTTGTTGACGGCGACGATGATCGGCACGCCTGCCGCCTGCGCGTGGTGAATGGCCTCGATCGTCTGCGGCATGACGCCGTCGTCGGCGGCCACCACGAGGATGACGATGTCGGTGATGTTCGCTCCGCGCTGACGCATGGCGGTGAACGCCTCGTGGCCCGGAGTGTCGATGAAGGTGATGTGGCGGTCGTTCTTCATGACCACCGACGCACCGATGTGCTGCGTGATGCCGCCGGCTTCGGTGGCGGCAACGCCCGTCTCGCGGCTGGCGTCGAGCAGCGAGGTCTTTCCGTGGTCGACGTGACCCATGACGGTGACGACCGGCGGACGAGACAGCAGGTCCTCTTCCTTGTCCTCGAAGACGAACGATGCCTCTTCTTCCGGCTTGATGACGTTGACGGCCACGCCCATGTCCTCGCCGATGATCTCAACGATCTCGCGGTTCATGGGCTGGTTCACGGTGAGCGGAGTGCCGAGCATGAAGAGACGCTTGATGACGTCGTTAGCGGGCACGCCGAGCGCGTCGGCGAAGTCGCTCACCGTGACACCCTCCGTGATAGTGACAGCGCCCTCTGCGAGCTCGACGTCGGCGGCGTGCGTAGCAGCCTCGTGATGCCGAGCCTCCTCCGCCTCCTCGCCGGTCTTCTTGTGCTTCTTCTTCTTCTTTTTGCCGCCTTCGGCCTGGGCAGCGGCGACCGCGGCCTTGGCTTCCTCGATGACCTTGTCGCGCTGCAGCTTCTCTGCCTCGCGGGCCATCTCGCGGTAGCGCTCTTCTTCCTTCTTCTCGATCTTCGCGGCCTGCTCGGAGTCGAGTCGAGCCTGCTCCGCGGCGATCGCTACTTCCAGCGCGCTGCGTCCGTCGGGCTTGGCGGCCTCGACGGGAGCTTCGGCTGCGGGTGCCTCAGGAGCAGCGGCGACCGGCTCGGGAGCCGGGGCAGCCGCGGGTGCGGGCTTCTTGGCGGCAGGCTTGGGCGCGGGCTTTGCCTCGGGCTTGGGCGCCGGCGTCGCAGCCATCTGGCCACGGGCATCGGCGGTCTCGGCCTCGAGCCGTGCCGTTGCTTCTTCCTCGGCGCGGCGGCGGGCCTCTTCCTGCAGGCGGAGCTGCTCTTCCTCGCGGACGCGGCGCTCCTCCTCGCGGGCCTTGCGCTCGGCCTCCTCGGCCTTGCGTCGCTCCTCTTCGTCGCTCTTACGCCGTGCCTCTTCCTCGGCGCGCTTCTTGGCCTCTTCTTCCTCGGCCTTCTTGCGCTCGAGTTCGATCGCCTGCTGACGCTCGGCGATCTCGGGTCCAAGCTCCTTGCGGATCTTGTCGACGTAAGCCTCTACCAGAGTGGAGGCGTGATTCTTGGCCGGGATCTTGAGCGTCTGAAGCCTGTCTAGCAGCTCCTTGCTCGTCATCCCGAACTCTTTAGCGAGCTCGTGAACTCTCATGCTCGGCATATCTGTACAGTCACTCTCCCTGCTGCAAGCCCTGCTTTATGAGGACCTCATCGAAGTCACGCTTCAGTCGTGTGTAGTCGTCTTCCTTCAAAGCCACGCGGAGTGCCGAGTCAAGCCTGCGGCGCTTGCGCGCCATCTCGAAACAGTCCGCGTCCGCGCATAGGTACGCGCCGCGTCCGTTGGCCTTGCCGGTCGGATCGACCTCGACATGGCCCTCGGGGGTCCGCACAAACCGAACGAACTGGCGCTTGTCGGATGACGTTGCGCAGCCCGTGCACGTGCGGGTCGGTACCTTACGCTGCTTAATCACTCCGCGGCGGCCTCCTTCTCGTGGACACCGCAGTAGTAGCTGCCGGGGCGTGCCTGATTTCGGCAACGTACCCCAGAAGTGGTGACCCATACGCAACGACCGTCGAACTCTTCGGCGCCGCCGCCCTGTGTGCCGGCGGAAGCAGTCGTGATGCCCTGCTCCGCGGCCATGGTCGAACTCTTGATATCGATGCGCCAGCCGGTGAGCTTGGCGGCGAGACGGGCGTTTTGGCCCTCCTTGCCGATGGCAAGTGAAAGCTGGTCATCGGGGGCGATGACCGTAGCGGTATGCGAGTCCTCGTTGACGATGACCCGGTCGACCTTCGCAGGCGAAAGCGAGGAGGCCACGTAGGTCGCGGCATCCTCGTTCCACGGCACAACGTCGATACGCTCGCCGCGCAGCTCGCCCACGACCATACGCACGCGGCTGCCCTTCGGGCCGACGCAGGCGCCTACGGGATCGAGGCCCGGCTCGCGGCTCGAAACGGCGACCTTGCTGCGGGCGCCGGGCTCGCGCGCCACGCTCTTGATCTCGACGATGCCGTCGTAGACCTCGGGCACCTCGATCTCGAAGAGGCGGCGAATCAGGCCGGGATGCGTGCGCGACACGACGATAGAGGGCTCGTTGCCCTGCCCCTTGCGCACGTCGATGATGTAGGCCTTGATCCGCTGGTTGTGGTCGTAGCGCTCGTTGTTCGGCTGTTCGCTCGGCGGCAGCAGCGCTTCGACGCCCTCGCGAAGCTTGATCAGTGTGTAGCGGCTGTCGCTCTGCTGAACGGTACCGGTCACGCTCTCGCCGATGCGGTCCGCATACTCTTCGAAGATGCGCTCGCGCTCGGCGTCACGGATGATGCCGGTGATGACGTTCTTGGCGTTTTGCGCGGCGATGCGGGAGACGTCGGGAGGAGTGACGTCGCGCTCCTCGTAGACCGGCTCTTCGCCGGCCTCTTCGTCCCACTCGCCAACGGGAACGAGCTCGTAGACATAGATGCGGCCGGTCTCCCGGTCGAGCGTCACGCGCACGTTGTTCTCAAGATCCAGAATACGCTGGTAGGTACCCGCCAGGTTGTTCTCGAGCTTGTCGAGCATGTCGTACTCGTCTATTCCTTTGTCGCGAGCAAGCGCGCGCAACGCGTCCATCAGCTCGGAACTCATCTACTCAGCGCCCCTTTCCTTGTTGAAGCTCACAACGCCCTTGAGGCGTGCCTTCTGTACGGACTCGAACGGAACCTTGACCTGCTCGTCTTCGACCTCGAGAACGACATCGTCGCCCTCCAGGCCAACGAGGGTCCCGGTCCATGCGGAGCGGTTCTGGCCCGCTGGTTTTGCCTTCAAAGTGACCGTCTCACCAGCGAAACGGTCGTAGTCCTGACGCTTGCGAAGCGGCCGATCGACTCCAGGAGAGGAGACTTCGAGCTGGTAGGGACTCGAAAGCGGGTCCGCCTCGTCGATAGCCTCGCTCACCCATTCGTTCGCCTCGCAGATCGCATCGAGGTTCACGCCGCCCTCTTTGTCCAGCAGGACTCGGATGACGGGTTGCTTGCGCCCGCCTGCTTGCTCGACCGCTACCAGCTCGAACCCATGCTGCTCGGCGATCGGCTCGAGAAGACTCTCAAGCTCTTTCGCCAGGTCCGTAATGGCCACCCGTTCACCTCCTTGTCCACAGAACAAAAGAAGCGAGCGTAAGCCCACTTCTCGCAAGACGGCCTGATTCACGTGCGTCGGCAATTCTACCACAGGAGGTGGGTGCGGCAAAACCTCGCCGAGGCCCCGCCGAACACTCAAGTGACCTGCATATTTGCCGATACAACTGAAGGTCAGCATGGGGAGGACACACGTGGGGTTCGCTAGGCTGCATCGCAAGGACAGGATCGCCCTCGTTGCCGCAGGCGGCGCTCTCGCCGCAATCGCAGTCTGGGTGTTTCTTGCCTATCTTGAGGTTCGACTGGTCGGCGATCAAACGCTGATGGCCGAGGTGTTCTCACCGCAGGCGGACGAGATGTGGATGCGCCTCGTCGCCGTCGGCGGCGTCTTCATCGGCACGGTGACCGTGCAGCAGGTCTATCGACTGAAGCTCGACGCCTCGGCGCGGCTCATGATCGAACGCACACGCACGCGTGAGCTATACGAGAACAGCCCCGACCGAATGGTCTCCCTTCTTCCGAACCGCCGGGTGCAGTTCGCCAACCTGCGCGCCCGTCACGCGGCCCCGGTCGGTATGGACGTTCGAGGCGAGCTCGCCTGCCACCATCTGCTCTACGGCCGACCGGTTCCCTGCGAATCGTGTCCGCTCAACGACGTCATCGCTACCCTCGGCGTCCACGAGTCGATGATCGAGCACGTCGCCTCCGACGGAACCCGCTTCTGGCTCAGCCGCCTCATCTACCCCGTGTGCGGAGACGACGGCACGGTCGCGAGCATCGTGGAGACGGTGCGAGACGTGACCGAGCTCAAGGCCGTGCAGGAAGCGCTACTCGAATCGCACCACCAGCTGGAGAACCGTATCGCAGACCGCACGCGCGAGCTGACGGATGCAAACGTGAGACTCCATATGGATGCCGATGAGCGCGAGCGCATCGGACGCGCATTGCGGGAGTCGGAGCGCAAGTACCGCGCGATCATCGACGATGCCCCCGACATGGTGCTGCTCCATGACATGGAGAGCGTCGCCTTCATCAACTCCGCCGGTGTCTCGATGCTCGGCGCGCAGGACTCAAGCCAAGCGATCGGCCTGCCGGTGCGCGCCCTGTGGGAGCCCAACGGATCGGGTCTGACGGACGAAGAAGTCGCCCGGCTCATCGCGGCCGGGACCAAGGACCGTCCGCTGAGCCTGAAGTTGCGCCGCTTCGACGGAACCAAGATCGACGTCGAGGTATCGAGCACTCCCCTGCTCATCGACGGTGCGCGCCACGTGCAATGCGTGGCCCGCGATATCACCGAGCGCGTGCGCGCCCAAGAGACCATCAAGCGCATGGCCTATTACGACCCGCTCACAGGGCTGCCCAATCGTGCGCTCTTCCTCGAGCGTCTCGACCAGGCGATCGCCCGGGCGAAACGCACGAGTCAGCCGGTCGCCGTCGCATTCCTCGATCTCGATGACTTCAAAGTCTTCAACGACACGCTCGGCCACGGCGTGGGCGACGCACTGCTCAAGGCCGTCGCCGGCCGCCTGCGCGGACTCCTTCGCGACAACGACACCGTTGCACGGCAGAGCGGCGACGAGTTCACCATCATCGCCGAAATCTCCGAGCCGCGAGACGCGCAGCGCTTTGCCGAGCGCATCCTCGAGGGGCTGAGGCCGTCGTTCGTCGTGGAGGGCCACGAGCTCCACGTCACCGCCAGCCTCGGACTCGCGATCTGCCCGGACGACGGCTGCGACGACGTGGAGCTGCTCAAGAAGGCCGACACCGCTATGTACCGCTCCAAGGAGTGGGGCCACAACCAGTGCAGCATCTACTGCAGCGAGATGGGCACCGCCGCCCAAGAGCGCTTGCGGCTCGAGGTCGAGCTTCGCCGCGCCATCGAGCATCGCGAGTTCGCGGTCCACTACCAGCCGCAGGTCGACGTGCGCGACGGCCGCGTCGTCGGCGTGGAGGCGCTCGTTCGCTGGGAGCATCCCGAGCAGGGGCTCGTCTCGCCGGATACGTTCCTGCCCGTCGCCGAGCAGGCCGGACTGATTACCGCCATCGGTCGCTTCGTGCTTGAAGAGGCCTGCCGAAAGGCCCGCTCCTGGGTCGACGAGGGACTCGAGTTCGGCAAGATCGCGGTGAACCTCTCGGCGAAGGAGTTCATGCAGCCCTCGCTCATCTCGACGATCTCGAACACGCTGGCGCGCACCGGTCTCGACGCACACATGCTCGAACTCGAAATCACCGAGTCCGTCGCCATCCACGGCGTCGACCACGTGCTGCCGACGCTGCAGCTGCTCAGGCAGCTCGGCGTGACCATCGCGATCGACGACTTCGGCACGGGGTACTCGGCGATGAGCTACCTGCAGCGCTTCCCGATCCAGACACTCAAGATCGCCCAGACCTTCATGCGCGACGTCTGCATCGATCGCGAGAGCGCGGCGATCGCCTGTGCGCTCATCGAACTCTGCCGAGTGCTCGACCTGCACGTCATCGCGGAAGGCGTCGAGAACCTCAATCAGGTCCAGTTCCTCACCGAGCACTGCGTGCACACGGTGCAGGGCTTCGCCTACTGCCGCCCGCAGACCGGCGAAGCGCTCCGCGAGATACTGCGGGCCGGCGCGATCGACATCGCCGCCGTCAGCGTCTAGTGCGCGAAACGCTCGCGCTCGGCAGCGACGAGCCCGGCTACGTGCGCAGCAGCCTGCTCGAGCGGCACGGTGCTTCGCTCGCCGGTCGCGCGGACCTTGAGCTCCACGACACCCTCGGCGAGACCCTTCTTGCCCACGACGACTTGGAACGGCCAGCCGATCAGGTCGGCGTCGTTGAACTTCACTCCCGCACGCTCGTCCCGGTCGTCGAGTACGACCTCGATGCCCGCTTCGCCGAGCTCGGCCCAGACCTTCTCGGCGACATCGAAGACTTCGCCCTCGGCCATCAGCGGCAGGACGGCGACCTCGAGGGGCGACGATGAGACCGGCCACAAGATGCCGTTCTCATCGTTGTGCTGTTCGATGATTGCGGCGAGCGAGCGTGACACCCCCACGCCGTAGCAGCCCATGAGGAAGGGCTGCTCGCTGCCGTTCTCGTCGAGGAAGGTCGCGCCCATCGCCACGGAGTACTTCGTACCGAGCTGGAAGACCTGGCTGACCTCGATGCCGCGCGCGCCCT
>DATHUB010000178.1:0-3230 GCA_035462695.1 Coriobacteriia bacterium
GAAGTAGACGTATGAAGCGTAGTCGGCCTCACCGGACGCGAAGTAGGGCCGGTACACCCCAACAAGGGAGAACACGTAACTGAAGAACACGCCGATGAGCAGATAGAGGGTGAGCAGGCCCAGGATGGACTGCACGTTCACCTCTTCGTACTGGAACAAGCGCCGGATGATGGCACCCATCGTCGCCAGCACGATCAGTCCCCAAAGCAACGGGATTATGGGGCGCGAAACGGGGGTCCGAGCGAACGTCAGGGCCACGGCCAGGACCGTCGCCAAGGCGGCTCCGATGGTGGAGTAGGTCAGAAGCCGGGGGCGGACCCCGGACACGCGCAGTGTCGCGACCAGCGTGACGCCCTGCAAGAAGCCCACGAACATGAGGCCGATCGTGCTATCGCCAAGCGCGACCGAGAAGATAATTGAGACAAGTACCAAGGCAAGGGCAGCGCCATACGCGCCGCGCGTGCGTCGCTCTGCCCGTGCAGAATCGACGTTTCCTTCTGGAACGAGTAGTCGAGTTCGCTCTGCGGCCACGGTCTTCCCCTCGTCGCTTGTCCAATTGCAGCGCCACACTACCAATACTGCGCCGTATCTCCTGCGGATGCAGCAGGTCGCGCCAGCGCGGAGGTGCCGACGACGCCAATCCCTGTCCGTGTCGCATACCGTAGGGTAATCTCACACAGTACTGGTACGGGACCGGTTTCGGTGGGCGAAAGATTGCAGTAGGACCAAAATAGCAGGTCAACAATGAGGAGCCGAGATATGGCTGGCGGTACTGGTGTCGGTAACGGCAAGCGCCAACGGACGATGGGCAGGATTCTGGACGCGGCCGCGCAGCTGTTCGCCGAGAAAGGGGCCGACGCCGTATCCGTGCGCGACGTCGCCGAGATGGCCGGTGTAAGCCACGCCCTCGTCCACCGCTATTTCGGCAACAAAGACGACCTCGTCCTTGCCGCATTCGCCAAGAGTTCCGAGCTCGTGAGCGAACGTGTGTCGAGCGCCGAGACGGCAAGTGAGTTCGTCGAGTCCATCTTCGCCGTCTTTATCGAACACCCGCTGATTCCACGAATGATGATCCGCAACCTGCTCGAGGGGCCCCGCAGCGGCGAAGCTGCGCATGCGCCGGTCATCCCGCGCGCCTTGGAACTCATGGAAGCGGAGAAGGCGGTGGCCCCGCAGGCGGGGGACTCCGAGCAGTTCGATGCGCATCTCATCGTCGCGGCCGTTGCGGCGTTGACGCTCGGATGGACCGCAGCCGAGGACAGGCTGGTGACCCGAGCGAACATGGGTGACCACGACCGCGAAGAGGTACGTGCGGAGTTGCAGCGCTTGATCCGCCGTATCCTGGCGATGGCCGACACGAGCAGATAGGCGCGCCTACGCGCCGCTCGCGTCTCGCTGGAGGAACGTCTCCCAGCGCGAGTCCGACCATGCCTGTACCGATGCGACCGTCTCCGCCGAGATCCCCCGGAAACGCGCTTGGGTTGCGACGTAGTCGGCAACCGTCGCCTTGCGTCCGGCCTTCGCGAGCGCTTTGCTGCGCCCCGTCAACCTGAACTGTCGACCCTCGACCTCGTAGAGAACGACGAGCCCTGCGTCCACCGCGAGCTTGCCGAGCGCGACGGTGTCCTTAGGGTCGAATCCCCAGCCGCTCGGGCAGGGCGTGCTCATGTGGATGTAGCGAAGACCGTGGATGCTCTTCGCCTTGGCCACCTTGTCGAACACGTCGTCCGGGAACGCCGCGGAGGTTGAGGCAACATACGGGACGCTGTGCGCCTCCATGATGGCGGGCATGTCTTTCGGGTTCTCACGCTTTCCGGACCAAGTGGTGGTCGTGCGTGCGCCGCTCGGCGTCGAACCCGAGCGTTGCGTCCCGGTATTCATGTACGCCTCGTTGTCGTAGCACAGGTAGATGAAGTCCTCATTGCGCTCGGCGGCGCCCGAGAGTGCTTGGATCCCGATGTCCGCGGTGCCACCATCGCCAGCCATCGCGAGCACGGTCATCTCGCCCTCGCGGCCGGTCGCCTTGAGCCCGGCCCGCACGCCGGCTGCCGAAGCAGCGGTGCTGGGGAACGCGACGTTCACCCCCGGGCCCGCCACCGAAGAGATCGGGTGCATACCGCCGAGTACCGTCAGGCAGCTTGCCGGGTTCACGAGCACCATCCGGCCGTCGAGCGCTGCCGTGATCTGCCGCAACGCAATGCCGATTCCGCACCCCGCGCAGGCGCGGTTGCCCGGCAAGACGAACTCGGACTCCGGGAGGTCGAGGATGCGCGTCACAGAGCACCGCCTTCCAGCCTCAGGCCCAACCACTCGGGCTGACGCATCCGAACTCCGTCGTCGTAGTCGACAATCGCGCGCCGAGTGGCGTCCGCCAGCAGCTGGGGACTAACGTCACGGCCGCCGAGGCCGCAGATCTCGCCGAAGACGGCCGGGGCACAGGGAGCTGCGGACAGAGCAGCCTTCAGGTCAGTGCAGATCGGGCCCTCGTAGCCGTAGCTCATCGCCTTGTCGAACACGACCGCCAGGCTCTTCTCGGCGAGCTTGCGCCCCAGCTCGGCTGCAGGGAACGGCCGATAGCAGCGCACGCCGAGCACGCCAGCCTTCACTCCTTCTTCGCGAAGCTGCTCCGCGACAATCGTGAGCTGAACACCGATCGAGCCTGCCGCGACCAGCACGACCTCGGCATCGTCAAGCAGGTAGTCCCAGGTGAGGCCGCCCCACGAACGCCCCGCGGCCGACTCCCACTCTACGTCCGCTTGCGGGATCGCCTCGAGAGCATCCAGCAGGGCCTGCTGGTGCAGCGCGCGGAACTCCATATAGCCGTGGCGCAGCTCGCCCTCTTCATCCGGGCGTGGGTCGGCGAGCGTGACCGGCCCGATGTTGCGCGGGTCGGCGGGATCGACCACCGTGAGCGGGTTCGTGAACGGCGGCAAGAACGCATCGACGGTCTCTGAGTCGGGAATGTCGACGGGCATGACCGTATGGGAGAGCAGGAAGCCGTCGTAGCAGACCATGACCGGGACGTGGAGCTGCTCCGCGATCCGGAACGCCTGGACCGTGGTGTCGAAGATCTCCTGGTTGTCTCGGCAGTAGAGCTGCACCCAGCCGGCATCGCGGACGCTCATCGAGTCCTGCTGATCGTTGAGCACGTTCCAGGGCGCGGCCATCGCGCGGTTGGCGACACACATCACGATGGGAAGCCGCGCGCCGGCGGCCCACCATACCTGCTC
>DATHUB010000179.1:0-2155 GCA_035462695.1 Coriobacteriia bacterium
ATCGCGACGGTCGACCCCCATCGGTCGTGAAGCGCGGAAAGCAGCACGCCCCTGAAGACAAGCTCCTCGGCGACGGGCGCGACCACGCAGGCCAAGATGATGGTCAGGGCGATGCCGAGCGCCGTCTGCGGGAGCAGCGTCGTCGGGTCGAGGTTCTGACCGGGCAGCTGTACGCCCAGCGCCTCGAGCAGCAGCCCGTAGAGCCCTGCGAGGAACCGAGCGCCGAAGGCGATGCCGAGCGCTACCCCGAGCGTTGCCAGCACGGGTACCGGCCGGAGGCCGACAGCGGGCGCGAAGTCCAAGCCCGATCTCCGCGCCGCCAACCACACCGCGAGAATGAGCAGGCCGTAGGCGAGTATGAGCACGCTTCCGGTGATCGCCCCCTGCGCGTCGGCACTCAGCCCCTCAACCATCGGAATCGCCGAGAGGACTGCCGAGAGGAGGCCTCCGCCCAAGGTCACCGCAGCCGTGAGAACCGTGAAACCGAGTGCCGCGGCCAGACTCCAGCGCTTCTCGGTGAGAGGAGGCTCGGACACCTGCAGCGCAATCGGTGGCAGCTGGTCCGGCGGTAGCGGGGGCGTCGACGGGAAGTCGTAGGCGTCGCTCATCGGCCTTCGTCCGTTGGGGCGGTGCCGCTCTCGATGGTGTTGACCAGCTGTTGTTCGGTGAGTATCGGCACGCCGAGCTCGATGGCCTTGTCGTACTTGCTTCCCGTGGCCTCCCCGGCGACGACGTAGGTGGTCTTCTTGCTGACACTGCCCGAGACCTTGGCGCCGAGCTCCTTCAGTGCCGCGGTGGCCTCGTCGCGGGAGTAGCGCTCGAGCGCGCCCGTCAGCACGAAGGTCATGCCGGTCAGCGTCTGTGGCCGCGTCGGCTCACGTCGCTCGTCTTCGAGCGACACTCCTGCCGTCCGCAACTTCTCGATCACTTCGAGGTTGTCGGGATTGTCGAAGAAGGCTCGCACGCCCGCCGCGATCTTTGGCCCGATACCCTCCACGCCTGCGACCTCATCGGCCGGTGCCTCCCGCAGGGCGTCGATGGAGCCGAACGCGTTCGCGAGTGCTTCGGCCACCGTCGACCCGACGTGGCGGATGCCGAGCCCGAAGATGAGGCGCGACAGCGGGCGCTGCTTGCTCGCCTCGATGCGCTCGGCAATCTTGGTAGCCACCACATCGCCGAGTTCGACCGGGCTCCCGTCCTGTTTTAGCCGCCCCATGTCGAGTCGTGCGAGCTGCTCTCGCGTGAGCGCGTAAAAGTCCGCGATGTCGTGAACCATGCCGCCCGCGATCAAGCGGGCGATGATCTCCTCACCGAGCCCCTCGATGTCCATCGCCCCGCGGCTCGTCCAGTGAATGAGGCGTGCCCACTGCTGGGCCGGGCAGGCGACGTTCGTGCACCTGACCGCTACCTCGCCCTCCTCGCGCCAGACCGGGCCGTGACAGCTCGGGCACTCGCTCGGCATCGCGAACGCGCGCTCGTCCCCATCACGAAGTCCCTCAACCGGGCCAACGACCTCGGGGATCACGTCTCCCGCCTTGCGCACGATTATCGTGTCGCCGATGAGCACGCCTTTGCGCGCCACCTCGTCCTCGTTGTGCAATGTGGCCTTCTGGATGGTAGAGCCCGCAACCAGAACCGGCTCGAAGACCGCGAACGGGGTCAGTACGCCCGTTCTGCCCACGCTCACGAGGATGTCGATCAACCGAGTCGTCTTCTCCTCCGGCGGGAACTTGTAGGCGATCGCCCATCGCGGTGCCTTGCTTGTGAATCCCAGTTCGTCTTGCACGGCGAGCTCGTCAACCTTAACGACGACACCGTCGATCTCGTACGGGAGGGCTTCTCGGCGCTCAAGTGCTGTGGCGCAGTAGTCGTGAACCGAGGTCGCATCGGCGCACGTGACGACGTCGGGGTTCACGTGGAAGCCTGCCGAGCGAAGCCAGTCGAGCACGTCGCTCTGCCGGGTCAAGCCGAGGGCGCGTGGGTCTGCGATCGCGTACATGAAGGTGGCCAGGTCACGAGAGGCGGTGACGCCCGGGTCCTTCTGGCGCAGGCTGCCCGCAGCGGCGTTGCGCGGGTTCGCGAAGGGCGCCGAGCCCGCCGCATCCTGCTCCTCGTTCAACCGCTCGAAGCTCAACTTCGGCATGTAGACCTCGCC
>DATHUB010000180.1:0-3020 GCA_035462695.1 Coriobacteriia bacterium
GTCCTCGGCCACGAGGCGAGACAGCTCTTCCCGCAGCAACGCAGAAACCGAACGGTTGCGGCGCGCTGCCAGCACCTTGGCCTTTCGAACGAGGTCGTCGTCGAGCGTCAGCGTGATGTTCCGTTGCATGGGTTCCCACTCTAGCTTCACGTGTTTCACGTGCAGCACCGGGTTCACGTGGATCTTACGCCCAGCTCGGAGCCGAGGTCAAGGAACCTGGGGGGACCCGGCGCACGCCGACGCCACGCGCATGGCCG
This sequence comes from Coriobacteriia bacterium, assembly GCA_035462695.1. Classification (GTDB taxonomy): domain Bacteria; phylum Actinomycetota; class Coriobacteriia; order Anaerosomatales; family PHET01; genus DATHUB01. The sequence goes on from DATHUB010000180.1 coordinate 258, forward strand.
CCTTCCCCGCCCGCGACCGCGCAGCCTTTGACGCCCATTGGGCGACAAACATCCTCGGCAACCCGGCGGCGGTCAAGCAGACGATCCTCCTCGACGGCCAGGTCGCGGGCAACATCGGGAGCTGGCCCCAGGACGGTATCCGCCTCGTCGGCTACTGGATCGGCAAGGAGCATTGGGGCAAGGGTGTCGCGACCCGGGCACTCGCCGCTTTCCTGCACCTCGTGACCGAGCGTCCCCTCCACGCCCGTTGCCTTGGGCGTCGGTGGCCGATCCTAGTCAACGGCGGTGGTGGCCTATGGTCGATCGGCTTCCCGGCCGTGATAAAATCTCTAAAGCTAAAAGGCAGCGCCTAACCCAGCCACTCCAGGCGGACGCCTGAGGCTTCATCAGCGGTTAGGGCCTGAGGGCGATTATGTCTTCGAGGGCCGGCGGTGGCCTTTCACGGACGCCGCCGAGTGGCGTCCCCGTTCGGCGGCTACCGTGGTACCGAGAGAGACAGAGTCAGCAAAGGAGCGATGTGATGCACGTCTTTAAGCACCTGTTCCTGACGGGCGAGTTCCGTGCACGGGCCGACCTGTTGTCTGGCCTGACGCTCGCGCAAGTCAAGCTCCGCCCGAACGGCGTGTCGCACTCAATCTACGAGGAGCTGTGGCATGCGGTGGCGTGCCAGCGCAGCGTCCTCGAACGAAGCGAAGCGACCGGCGACGCGTACCCAGGCGCAGTGCCGGAGCACGAGCAGGACTGGCTCGACTTGGTGGCGGAGTTCCTGGACGGCGCAAGATCTGCGGCGGCGATGGGAGAGAGCCCTGAACGGTTGGCGCTTGAAGTCGCGCCGGGTGAGACGATGGCCGACGAACTGGCCTGTCTGGCGGTGCACAACGCATATCACCTGGGCAAGATCGTGGCGTTGCGTCAAAGTATCGGCGCGTGGCCGCCGCCGACAGCTAAGCAGCCGACGTGATGCGACGCCCGCTGAACCTGGTCGTCGGGCGCAGGTGGGTTCATTTACTTAAGGAGAGACGGTATGGGCGTGCAAACGGCACAAGGCTTCCTTGACCCGGCTAATCGACCTTCGACGGGCAAAGTTGATGCTCTTGTTCTAACGTGCATCGACTACCGTTTCGTACACATTATCCCCGAGTTTATGCGCAAGCATTACCCATCACTGAGTTATGACCACACGATCTTGGCAGGGGCCTCTCTCGGCGTTTTCGCGGGGATTTATCCCGCATGGGCATCGACCTTCTGGGAACACCTGGAGGTAGCCATTGCTCTGCATGGCATCAATACCGTGATTATTCTGGACCATCGGGACTGCGGGGCTTATCGCGAATTTGAAGCTCTTCCTGAGGCACCAGACCCCGATATGGAGCAGAAAATCCATCAGCATTACATGGACAGACTTGGTGCGCTGATCACGAAGAGTCACCGCAGTCTCAGAGTCAGAACGCACCTGCTTGACGTGCCGGAGGGGCTCTGAGCACATGGCAGAGGAACGCCGAACACGGCGGTCGAGCGGACGGAACCCGCAAACAGCCCGGTTCCCGCGGGCGACACCTAGCCCCTTGTTCAACCGGACCCGCTACGGCAGGCACCGTAAGCCCGAGCCGAGGCACATGGTGCACCATCGTAGCCCGGGCTTACGGTGCCTGTCTCCGCGGGCCGGTTAACTCGAACGTTAGGCGGCAGAAACACACTCTCCCTCACCACCACCCGACCTCGGAGGTTCTATGAAGCGAGTCACTGGCATTGGCGGCATCTTCTTCAAAGCCAAAGACGCTCCGGCGCTACAGGCTTGGTACAAGCGGCACCTCGGAATCGATGTCCAAGAATGGGGTGGCACGGCTTTCACCTGGACCGACGGCGAAGGTAAGCCGGTTGCCGGAACAACCATCTGGTCCATTGGTCCGGCGCAAAGTGACCACTTTGCGCCCAGCACTGCAACTTTCATGATCAATTACCGGGTGGAGGATCTCCACGCCCTGGTTAAAGTCTTACGCGAAGAAAGCTGCAACGTTCTCGACAAGAGCGACGATTCCGAGTACGGGAAGTTTGCCTGGGTCATCGATCCCGAAGGAAACAAGATAGAACTTTGGCAACCGCCTGCCGGCCAATGATCAGGGCAGTCGGCCCCATGCGGCCGAACCCTTCGTTCGCGCAAACGTTGGCCGTCACGAGAAACATCACTGATCTGCAATTGATTGGGAACCACCGGGATGACCATGAAGACGAAAGAACGCGAAGAGTTACTCCAAGCGCTGAAGGCTCGCTTCGAGAAGAACATGCATCGGCATGCAGGAATCGCATGGGCAGACGTACAGGCCAGACTCGAAGGCAATCTTGATGCATTGAGGTCGCTACACGAGATGGAAGCCACGGGTGGTGAACCGGACGTCATTGGCGAGGCTAAAGATTCCGGCCACTTCACCTTCTGTGACTGCGCACCAGAGAGTCCCACAGGACGCAGAAGTACCTGTTACGACGCAGAAGCGCGTGTGTCCAGGAAGGAGCACAAGCCTGAGAGCAGCGCAGTCGAAATGGCAGCCGCGATGGGCATCGAGCTTCTGACGGAGGAGCAGTACCGAGAGCTGCAGAAGCTCGGGGAGTTTGATACGAAGACTTCTAGCTGGATCAAGACGCCCTCTGACGTCAGGGCACTTGGTGGAGCGCTCTTCTGTGATCGACGTTACGGCAAGGTATTCGTCTATCATAACGGCGCTCAGTCGTACTACGCTGCCAGAGGCTTCCGTGGTTTGCTCCGAG
>DATHUB010000181.1:0-3077 GCA_035462695.1 Coriobacteriia bacterium
AGGGTCGCCGAAGCGCGCGTTGAACTCGAGCACCTTGGGGCCCTCGGCGGTCAGGATGAAGCCACCGTAGAGCACGCCTCGGTAGTCGATCCCGTCGTCGGCGAGAGCGTCGGCCGATGCCTGCATCATCTCCAGCATCCGCGCGTACTCGTCCTCAGTGACGAGGGGCACGGGCGAGTAGACTCCCATACCGCCGGTGTTGGGGCCGGTGTCGCCGTCCCCCACGCGCTTGTGGTCTTGGGCCGGCGCCATGGGCAGCATGGTGCGACCGTCCACGAAGGCGAGCAGGGAACACTCCGGGCCGTCGAGGAACTCCTCGATGAGAACGGTTTCGCCCGCCGCACCGAATCGGCCGTCGAAAGACTCCTCAACCGCCGCGCGGGCGGTGTCGAGATCCGTGGCGACCGTTACGCCCTTACCTGCCGCCAGGCCGTCAGCCTTCACGACGATCGGAGCGCCCCACTCTTCGAGCGTTCGAAGCGCCTCTCCCCGTTCGGCCGCCGTGAATGTCCGAGAGCGGCCCGCCGGAATGCCGTGGCGCTCCATCAGGTCCTTCGCGAAGGCCTTGCTGCCCTCGATTCGTGCGCCCGACGCGCCCGGCCCGAAGCAGGGGATGCCCGCTTCGCGGACCGCGTCGGCGACGCCGAGAACCAGCGGTGCCTCGGGACCGATGACGACGAGGCCGATATTCTCGGCGAGGGCGAACTCGACGACTGCGTCGGGACTCTCGCCGTCGAGGGCGACGTTGGTGGTGTCGCGCTCGAAAGCGGTCCCGCCGTTGCCGGGCGCCGCGAAGATGGCGTCGACTGACGGCGATGCGGCGAGCGAGCGCACGATGGCGTGCTCGCGGCCGCCGGAACCGAGGACGAGGATGCGCAGGCCCATAGGTATGCCCCTTCGAGGTCGGGCGATAAGCGTCCTGCCGAATTGTAGCCGAGCGCTACTCGCCGAGTGATGTGCGACGCAGAGCGGTACCATCGAAACATGGCCGATACCATCCACATCGAGCTTCCCCAGGGCGTCGACTCCGTATCGCGCGCGCTCCGCGGTGCAGGTCATGACGCGCTGCTCGTGGGCGGAGTCGTGCGTGACGCACTTCTCGGCGTCGCATCGGCCGACTTCGATCTCGTCACCACCGCCACTCCCGCTGACGTGCGCGCCCTATGCTCCGACCTTCCGGGCGTCCGGACCGTCTACGAGCTGGGTGAGCGCTTCGGCACGGTCGGCGTCGCGCTCGATGAGGGGCGGCTCGAGGTGAGCCGCTACCGGCCCGACGCGCTCGAGCAGGCCGATACCTCCGCGCGCTACGCGGTCGACGCCACGCACCGCGACTTCACCGTGAACGCTCTCGCGCTCGATCTCGCCTCGAACGAGCTCCTCGACCCGGTGGGAGGCAAGGCGGACCTTGAGCGCAAGCTGCTGCGAGCTCCGGTGGAGCCTGCCGAGCGATTCGCCGAGGACCCCCTGCGGGTGCTGCGCGCGGCCCGGTTCGTCGCCGAGCTCGGCTTCGAGATCGAGCCCGAGACCGCGCTGGCCATGCAGTCGGCGGCTTCGCGGCTTCGAGATGTCGCCGTGGAGCGGGTGCGCGAGGAGCTCGGCAAGCTGCTGGTCGGCCCCCACGCGCCCCGCGGGCTTCGCGTACTGCTCGGCTCTGGGGCGCTCAGAGTCGTGCTCCCCGAGGTTGCCGCCCTCGATGGCGTGACCCAGCCGACCTTCCACGACCTCGACGTCTTCGCCCACACGATCATGTCGGTCGGATTGGCGCCTCCGACACTGGTGCTGCGCTGGGCGGCGCTGCTGCACGATGTGGGCAAGGCCCCGGCAAGAACCGTCGAGCCGGACGGCCGCATCCGCTTCTTCCGCCACGCCCAGACCGGTGCGGAGATCGCCGAGCAGATCTGCGCGCGTCTGCGCATGTCCTCGGCGGACACCTCGGCGATCGTTCACTTGGTCGCCGAACACATGCGTTGGGGCGATGTGAACCTCGAGAACCCCCGCTCGGTGGATCGCGCGGTGCGCAAGCTCGACCTCGACGTACCGGGCACGAACCCGCCGCGCAAGCTCGTGACAGCCGAAGACGCCGTCGAGCTGACGATCGCCGACTTCGCCGCTACCGCCCACCGAGACGAGACGCCGGTACTTCGCGAGCGACTCCAGGACGCCGTCGCCGAGTCCCGCGAACGCGGTACGCAGCATCAGGTTGTCTCGCCCATCTCCGGCACCGAACTCATGAAAGAGCTCGCGCTCGACGCCGGCAGGTCGGTGGGAATCGCGAAGGACGCCATCGAGCTGGCGATCGAGACCGGCGAGCTGAACGCCGATGACCGCGAGGGCGCTCTGCGAGTGGCGCGAACGGCTCTTGCTGATGCGCGTGACAGCGCCACGCGTTCTGGGGTAGAAATCCCAGATAGTTCCAGCACATGAGGAGGATCCAATGAGTGATACCGATAAGGTACTCGAGGCGATGAAGGCGGCCGGCGAACCGGTCAACGCCGGCAAGGTCGCCGAGCTTTCCGGTCTGGACCGCAAGGCGGTCGACAAGGCGATGGCGGAGCTCAAGAAGACCGAGCGCATCGAGTCGCCGAAGCGCTGCTATTGGGTGCCCAAGGGCTAGTGCGGAAACGGTGGCGCTGAGGGCTAGGCGCCGAACAGCTCGGCGAACACCGCGTGCAGCGCGTCCGCGGCCGGCCCACCCTGGCCGCGGACCGGCACAACCCCCGCGAGCGCGTTACTGAGGAATACCTCGTCCGCATGCGAAAGCAGTTCTACTGAAAGCTCCGCCTCCTCGGCGGTGAACCCGAGTTCTGCTGCAACGTCGAAGACAACGCCGCGAGCGACACCGTCCACGGCAGGCGGAGCGACAGGGGTCAACAGCCGCTGGCCGCAGCGCACCCAGACGCTCGCCGTCGCCCCGTCGATGATGGTGCCGGCCCCGTCGATCAGGAAGGCTTGGTGCGCCCCAGCGGCCACCGCGCGCTGCTGAGCCGCATCCCACAAGGCCCGATCGGCGGGCTTCGCGGCGCCGGTCGGCAGTCGCGGCACTTGTGACTCCACAGCCATGAGAACCGGCCCGCCCT
>DATHUB010000182.1:0-6379 GCA_035462695.1 Coriobacteriia bacterium
GACCTCCCCTTGGTGCTCGACACTACCGACTTCGCCGCGCTCGAGGCGGCCCTACGCATCTATCCCGGCAAAGCGCTTATCAACAGCGTCAATGGCGATCCCGAATCGATGGACGCTGTGCTGCCTCTTGCCGCTCGCTACGGGGCGGCGCTTGTGGTTCTGGCGCTCAACGACGCAGGGATTCCAAGGGACGCTGAGGGGCGAGCGGCGATCGCCGAGATGGTCCGGGACAAAGCAGGTTACTGGGGCATCCCCGAAAGCGACCTGATCGTCGACGCCTTGGTCATGACTGCCGCGACAGACCCTGAAGCGCCGGTGACGACCCTCTCGGCAATGCGCGCAGCGAAGGCAGCCGGCTTGTCGACGGTTCTGGGTGTGTCGAACGTGAGCCATGGCCTGCCCGACCGTCCGGTCCTGAACGCGGCGTTTCTCTCGGCGGCGGCAGCCGGAGGGTTGGACGCGGCGATCGTGAACCCGAACGACCGCGTCATGATGGAGGCGGTGCGCCTCGCGAATCAGTCTCGAGCGGCGGGAGGGGTCGCTGACGCTCATCAGGAGACGTGGCCGGCATGGCTCGCGGCGTACGAGGGCGCTCTTGCCAAGGCAGCTGCCGGTGCGGCGGCGGTATCGGCTCCGGGTTCGCGGGCCGATAAGGCAGACGGCGGCGCGATCGCGGATCCGAAGGCCGCACTCGAAGGAGCCGTTCTGAGGGGCGACGCCGAAGGGGCGCCGATGCTGGCCGACGCAGTGATCGCGGCGGGGACAGCTCCCGAGGACGTTATCGCACAGGTGCTCACCCCCGCCATCCAGCGTCTAGGCGACGCGTACGGTCGCGGCGACGTGTTCCTGCCTCAGATGATGGTGGCCGCCGAGGCGATGAAGGCCGCTGTGGGACAGGTGAAGACGCATCTGCCGGAGGGAGCTCGGGCGGGATCGGGCCGTGTCGCCTTCGCGACCGTGAAAGGCGACATCCACTCCATCGGCAAGGACATCTGCATCTCGCTTCTCGAGAGCCAGGGCATCGAGGTCGAGGACCTCGGCGCGGACGTAGCGATCGAGCGCGTGGTTGAGGCGGCGGCTAATGCCGACGCGGTGTGTCTCTCGGCACTGATGACCACGACACTCCCCGCCATGAAGGCGACGGTCGACGCCGTGCGCCTGAGCGCAGGCGTGCCCGTGTTCGTTGGCGGAGCGGTCGTGACTCGTGAGTGGGCGGAATCGATAGGCGCCGGATACTCGGCCGACGCACCCGGCTGTGTGGAAGTGGTCCAGGCGGCGATACGGGCCTAGTTCCCTCGCTTTGCCCCGCGAGGTACGCTCCTGTATGGTGTCGTGACCTTGCGAGCGGGCTTGCGGGGCAGCTGAGGAAGGGCCGACCATGATCATCACCAAGCCGCGTGACTGGGCGCGCATCCGCGCCAACCTCGACAGCATCGAGGCCAAGCGCGTCTTCTTGATGGGCTGCGGGCAGTGCGCGACGGTCGCCAGTACCGGTGGCCAGAAGGAGATCCTCGTCGCGAAGAGCCGCCTTGAGGCCGAAGGCTACGAGGTCACGGGCTGGGCGGTCGGCGAAGTCGCATGCCACCAAGGCGGCACCGCGCTCGAGTCACGAAAGCACTTCGGCGACATCGACAGTGCAGATGCCGTGCTTGTTCTTACCTGCGGCGCCGGTGTTCAGACCGTCGCCGATTCCGTGAAGAAGCCTGTGTTCCCCGCGCTGGAGAGCGTGTTTCTCGGCAACGTCGTCAGGCACGGGGTGTTCGAGGAACGTTGCCAGATGTGCGGCGACTGCGTGCTCGATCTCACCGCCGGCATCTGCCCGGTCACCACGTGCCCGAAAGGCCTGCTCAACGGCCCTTGCGGTGGTATGTGGGACGGCAAGTGCGAAGTGCTCACGGACCGCGAGTGCACGCACGTTCGGATTCGCCAGCGCTTGGCCGAGCAAGGCCGAAGCGCCGCCAAGGTCGTGCCCGCCAAGGACTACTCGGCGAAGCTCAAGCCCGGTGCTGTGAACATTCGCGGCGAGCGCGGCTCGAAGAAGAGCGAGGGCGGCCGATGAGCAAGCTTCGCGATGCGCTCGAGCGTGGGGAGTTCGTCGTCACCGGGGAGGTCGCGCCGCCTCATGGCACGGACTACTCGGCGATGCTCCAGAGCGTGAACAAGCTTGGCCCGCACTGCCACGCGCTCAACGTGACGGACAATCAGGGCGCGACGCTGCACCTCAGCTCGCTGGCCGCGTCGCGCGCGGTGCTCGACGCCGGCTTCGAGCCGATCTTCCAGCAGACCTGCCGCGACCGGAATCGGCTTGCGCTACAAAGCGACCTGCTCGCCGCCTGGACGCTCGGACTCGAGAACGTGCTGATCGTTACGGGTGACGACCCTCGCGCAGGAGACCACTCACAGGCGAAGGGTGTCTTCGATCTCGACTCGACGCAGCTCCTTGCGGTGGCGAAGGGCATCAACGAGGGCATCGACATGACTGGAGCGGCTCTGGCGGGGGGGACCGACTTCTACCTGGGTGGAGCGATGTTCCCTGAGGCCGAGCCTTGGGAGATCCAGTTCGAACGCGCCCTACAGAAGGCCGAGGCAGGAGCGCGCTTCTTCCAGACGCAAGCGGTCACTGATGTCGAGAAGTTCGCGCGCGCGGCCGCGGCGTTCGAGCCCTACGGGGTCAAGCTGATCGCAGGCGTCCTGCTGTTCAAGAGCGGCCGGGTCATCGACTTCATCAACTCGAAGCTCGCCGGACTGATGGTTCCCGAGCACATCGAATCGCGCATCAAGGAATCGGCCGACCCGCTTGCGGAGTCGATAGCACTCGCCACAGAGCAGGTGCGGGAGCTGCGTGAGATCGCACATGGCGTGCATATCATGCCGCTCGGCGCCGACGACGCTGTGGCTCGGATACTCGCGGGCGCGGGGCTGGCGTAGCGTCTTAAGGCTCGGGGTATCCCAGCAGGAAGCGTATCGCGGCGTGGGCCTCGTGCGCGGCCGCTGCGACAACTCGCGACGCGAAGAGCGAATGGCCGAGCGTGACGTCGCTACGCAAGTCACCCACAAGGTAGAACCCGTCCGCGATCCGCTCCGTCACGATGTCGTTCGCCGAGTCGAAGCCGGCCAGTCCGGACGCCGCTACGAGGGGTTTGTCGGGAAGCGAGCTCAGTACGGTGTTGACGATCATCGCCTTTGTGTCGGCGCGATCCACCGCTTCGATGATCACGTCGGCGTCCTTGACCAGCGGAATAATCGTCTCCGCACTGACGCACTCCTGATGCGCGTGCAGTACCACGTCGGGGTTGACGCGCCGCAGAGTGATTGCCAGCGCGTCGATCTTGGGCATGCCGAGCTGATCGGCGAAGAACATCTGGCGGTTGAGGTTCGAGGGCTCGACAACGTCGAAGTCGATGAGGGTGAGCGTTCCTACCCCAGAGCGTACGAGCATCATCGCCGCGTTGCTTCCGAGTCCGCCGCAGCCGATGATCGCGACGTGTGCGGCCGAGAGCCGGGCCCTCAGTACGGGGTCGTCATCCGGTTCGAGCGGCGGGGGACAGGTGGGCCCGTCTGGCACGCTAGCCTCCAGCAACAGGAGGGAAAATCGCGAGGCGGTCACCCTCGCCGAGTACGACCGATTCCTCGGCGTGCTTACCGTTCAGGAAGATGACGCGCGGCTGATCCGGCAAGCCGAGTTCGGAGATGACCTCAGAGATGCAGGTCCCGGGCGCGAAGGTCATCGCGCGAGCATGGCGGCCGCCCAGGCCGTCGGGCTGGTACTGAGACAGATATGCGAAGAGTGCCAGGTCGATGTTCATGCGGGTAGTAGAGCGAGCCCCATGCCGCCTGTACTCGGCGGCATGGGGCTCGGTCGGTTCTACTGAAGACCCATTTGGCGAGCGGTCTCGGGCACGAAATCGAACACGGTGTCGAGTTCCTCGTCGGAGACGGTGAAGACGACGTTGTGCGGAGGCAGCTCGTCGGTCTGGAAGAACTTCGGCAGACGGTCGTCCGCCTCGGTGAAGCCGGCCTTCTCGTTGTAGAGCCGCTCCATCGTCAGAACTTCGCGGCCGAGCTGCATGAGCGCACCGGCGTCCCACTTGTCGCCGGTGAAGCTCTCGGTCATCTCATGGATCGCCGCGAACGCCTCCGGTATGTCGAGAACAGGGAAGGCGACGAAGATGCAGAAGCCGAGCGAGTCGAGCATCGCGGTCGCAATCTGAAGGTTCTTCGATAGTTCGGCCTGACCTGCAGGCTGGAGCGGGTCGACCGTGCCGCCGACGTTCAGGATGTTCGCCGTGACGGTGTACCCAGCCGTGTGGTCGGCTCCCATCGTCGACGTGGCATAGGTGACGCCCATGCCCTGCACGGCCCGGGGGTCGTATGCGGGCAGCGCCTGGTGCTTGACGACGGGGATTCGCGCCACGTCGAACGCAAGCCCCGTGGCCTCGGCGCCGTCCCAGATGATGCGTCGCGGGTCGTTTGCGTCGAGTCCGGCCCTGAGTGCCTCAAGCGCGCCGGCCGCGTCACCGAACGGGATTGCGCCGGAGTCCATGTAGACCGCGAGCGTCGCGCCCATTTCGATGGTGTCGAGGCCCAAGTCGCCGCAGGCGCGATCGAGCTCCGCGATCTCGTCGAGGTCCTTTATCTCGCAGTCGGCGCCAAACGACCACGCAGTCTCGTACTCCGGGCCTTTGGTCTTGTAGTGCCCGTCTTTGTCCATCCAATAGCGTGAGCACTTGATGACGCAGCCGCTGTGGCAACCGTGGCTGTCGTTGACGCCCTCGGCGCCGCTGCGCTCAACGATCGTGGCGCGCTGAGTCTCGCCACCGATGGCGTCGGCGAACTCGAAGGTGCCGCGAGCGAAGTTGCGAGTGGGGAGGCCGCCGGCCTCACTGAGGATGTTCGTGAGCACGTTGGTGCCGTACATGGGAAGACCGGTGCCGGACACCGCGTGCTCTTTCAAGGCTGCCGAGAAGCGTCGGGTGGCCGCAACGAACTCTTCCTTGTTGGCGGGCTCGCGGCTCTTCGCGCCCTTGTCGGAGATCACGATGCCCTTCAGGCCCTTGCTGCCCATCACGGCGCCGAGTCCGCCGCGCCCTGCGAAGCGGTTCGGGTAGCCCTTGGGGTCGGAGACGGCGATGCCGGCGGCGCGCGCCAGAGCCTCACCGGCGGGTCCGACGCTGATAGTAGCGTAGCGGTCACCCTCGGGGCGTAGGGCAGCGATCTTGTCGGCGACCTCGTAGTTGCCGAGGCCGGCCCACGCGTCGACACGCTCGAGGCGGGCTGAGAGATCGGCCTCGATCACGAGGAGGTAGCGAGCGGCTTTGTCAGCTTGCGCGCCTGTCACGACGACGCCGGCAAGCCCGATTCGCGCGAGGGCGTGGGCGGCCTGGCCGCCGGAGTTCGACTCTTTGATACCGCCAGTCAGCGGGCTCTTTGCGCCAACGGACAGCCTGCCTCCGTTGGGAGTGGTCGTTCCGCCGAGAAGACCCGGCGAGAAGACCAGGACGTTCGCCGGGCCGAGCGGGTCGGCATCTGCCGGTACTTCGCGATAGACGATGGCGTCGGTGAGAGCGCGCCCACCATAGCGGCTCCACTCTTCTGGCACGGGCTCGAGCCCGACGGTGAGATTGGTCATGTCGACCCTGAGCATCTGTCTCACAGCGATCCCCCTTCAGCCGTTCACAGTATTTAGGATACTTACCCGACTCTACGCTCCGAACCCTGTGGAAACACGGTCTAAGGAAATGTTTAGGGTGATGCAACGTCGTGCTCGGTTCGCCGATGCTAAACTATCCGCCACGATGCGTGAATCAAGGTTTGAATCGGAGGCACTCTCGATGCGTATTGCAGTCCTCGGCGGCGGTCCCGGCGGATATTCGGCAGCATTCGAAGCAGCGCGTCTCGGTGCCGAAGTCGTGCTCGTGGAGCGCGACAGGCTCGGGGGAACCTGTCTGAACTGGGGCTGCATCCCCACCAAAACGATCCTGCGCTCGGCGCACATCGTGTCCGACACCCGCCACGCGGGGGACTACGGGCTCAAAGCCACCGTCGCCGAGGTCGACATCGACGCGCTGCGCCTCCGCAAGGAGAGCGTGGTCGACGAGCTGGTCGGCCAGGTTGAAGGGACTGCCAAGCGACTCAAGGTGGAGGTCGTCATCGGGGAGGGGCGCTTGACGGCGCCGAAGACCATCGAGGTCACCCTCGCTGGGGGCGGCACACGGACCATCGACGCGGACGCCGTCATCCTTGCGACGGGCTCAGTGCCGTTCCTCCTTCCGAGCGTGGACCACTCGCTCGCGGGCGTATGGACGAGCGACGAGGCCACGGCCCTCCACGCCATTCCGGCGGAGGTCGTGATTGTCGGCGGAGGAGTGATCGGGCTGGA
>DATHUB010000183.1:0-4946 GCA_035462695.1 Coriobacteriia bacterium
CCGACGCCTTGCCAACGCGCCAGCCACCAGTCGGCCGAGCGGTTCATCTCGTCCATGAACTGGGAGGCGTATTTGCGCTCGTAGTCGGCTTGCGGGGAGTTGGCGATCCCCGGCTTCATCCCGTGCGGTGCGTGCAGCTGCTGCAGCTCCGTCGATGCCTCGGCGAGTTCGTCATCACTGAGCCGCCGGTATCGGTTCGTATGCACGACGTGCTTCGTGTACCGAGGTGCGGGCGCACGCTCAGCGGCCGGCCGGCCGAAGCAGAGCATCGCGATGGGCAGTGTGTGGGGCGGCAGATCGAACAACTCGGCGTGCTCCTCGCCCTGCTCCAGTATGTCGCCTATGTAGCACGATCCAATGCCGAGCGACTCGGCGGCGACGACCGCGTTCTGCGCGGCGATGAGCGCGTCCGAGCACGCAAGCAGAAGGTCGCCCGTCCTCGGCTCTCGGCGATGCGCCACGCCCTCGAGCGAGACGACGTCCGAGTGGTCGAAGAGGTCGGTCCACTTCTGGAAGTCCGCGACGAAAACGAGCACCCAGGGCGCCGTGGCTATGAAGGGCTGGTCGTCGCAGGTGACGGCCAGCCGGTCTTTCAGAGCCTGGTCGGCGACATCGATGATCGAGTACAGCATCATGTTGCCGCCGGTGGGCGCTCGGAAGGTGGCCTGAAGGATTGCGTCCTTCTCGGCGTCGGTGATCGGTGTCGGCGCGTAGGCGCGCGTCGAGCAGCGCTTGGCGAGCAGATCGAGTGTAGGGTTCATGTGGGGGCTCCGAAGGCTTGGATCGACAGAGACGGCCAAAGACAGAGTACCCGCCGAGCGCCCGACGGGGGCCGATCCTGGTGTCACGCCACTACCCCACTGCTCGGCGCTCGCGGTATGGTCTCGTACAACGCTATCCACGAGGGAAAGTGGGACAGCTTCATGCCACTGGCATCGAGACTCACGCTGCTCACGCGCATGCTCGTCTGCGCCGCGCTGCTTTTCGGAGCACTGCTCGTCGGGTGCACTACCGCACAGACCTCAAGCGAGACACAGGGGACGGCACCGGATGCCCGCGCAGTAGTGCCCGAGAGTCCGGAAGGTCTCCAGCCGGATTCCCCCGCGCCGGAGTCGGATCCGGAGCCCGAACCGAAGCCGGAAGCTCTCCGGGGCTTGCGAGCCGCGGTCGTCGTCCGTGTCGTGGATGGCGATACGGCACACCTGCGCCTCACCAAGTCGGGCAAGGTCGAGAAGGTGCGCTTCATCGGCGTGGACACTCCCGAAAGCACGACCAAGCATGAACCGTACGGAGCCGAGGCCTCGGCGTACACGAAGAAGAAGCTGCCCGTCGGGCGCACGGTCTACCTGGAGCGCGACGCGGAGCTGCGCGACCGGTACGGGCGCATGCTGGCCTACGTGTGGCTGAGCGAGCCCGTCGAAGTCGATTCCGATGGCCGCGCCACCTACACCCAGGCCCGCCTACGGATGCTGAACGCGCGGCTCATGCGCGACGGTTTCGCACAGGTGATGACGATCCCGCCAAACGTGCGCTACCAGGACTACTTCCTGAAGCTCCAGCGGCAGGCTCGCGACGGCGGGCGCGGGCTGTGGGCGAAGTCAGCCGCCGACGCCGAGCAAGACGCGGCTCCGCCCGCGCCTGCCACCGGTGGAGGCGCTAAGAGCGCAGGCGCCTACATCGGGAACCGCAACACGATGAGGTTCCACATCCCGAGCTGCGCGTCGGTGAACCAGATGAACCCAGCGAACAAAGTCCCGCTCTCGAGCCGCTCGGCGGCAATCGACGGCGGCTACGTGCCCTGCGGAAACTGCCGGCCCTAACGCCGCCGGGTTCGCCAAAGAGAGATGGCCGCCCCTTTGGGGACGGCCATCTCGGCATGCGCGTTGTGCATGTGAGTCTTGCAGACGCTAGTAGACGCTCTTGTAGGTGTAGTCCGACCAGCTCGCCACGTGCCCGGAATCCGAGTGGTAAGCGCGCATCCTCCAGTACCCCTTCGCCGGGAACGTGAAGGTCTTGCGATAACTGGTGTAGTAGCTGTAGTTGCTGGCGTAAGCCTTCACATAGCCATACGACTTGTACTTGCCGTCGACTTTGCGCCAGAGGTAGATCCTCACGGGATAGGTCCCCGCCTCGTGCCACGGCTTGAGCTTGCCGGTCATCTGGTACTTGCGGGTGCTCAAGCGAGTCGACGACACCTTGCCCACGGCTGCGGTGGAGTTCAGGTACGTGCTGTTAGAAGAAGCCGCGTAGCCCGCCGTGCCTTCAAACGTCGCCATGTACCAGGTCTTCTCGGTCGACTCCCATGCAGGGAAGCTGTACGCACCGGTCGCAGGATCGAGCGACGTCTCAGACAAGGGAATCCAGTTGATGCCATCAGTGGAGTAGAACAGGGTCACGTTCCCGCTCGGCATCCCGCCCCGCCACGAGTACACGTGCCCATAGATGGTCGTCGCGTCGCCGTACTCCAGGGTCTTGGGCCGCCGAATGGTCGTCTGCGTTGTCTCGCGGTCGATCTCGACAGTCAGCGTGTAGTCGCCGGACCCACCGTTCTCGGCTCCATCGACCCAGGTACGAACGTCAACGAAGTAGTAGCCGGTTTCCTTGACGCGCCCCGTCATCGTGAGCGGATTGGCTCCCGTCCCGCCGAAGTGCTCGGGATCCACCTTGTCGATAGGCGTTGACACGTCGATGTCATATGCGTCCCCGAAAAGCCGAAGTCCGAAGTCGGTGGTGTCGGGGTCCGCTTGGACCGAGACGGAGACCTCCTCGCCAGCCCAGAACCAAACGGCGACGATGTCGTCGTTGTCGGTGCCGGCGCTGAGCGCGTTGTTGCGAGTCGCAACGTTCTCGAGGATTTCGAGTTCCTCGCATGTGGCGATCGAGTCGTCAGGTTCCGCGACGGCGAACGCG
Organism: Coriobacteriia bacterium; assembly: GCA_035462695.1. Taxonomy (GTDB): domain Bacteria; phylum Actinomycetota; class Coriobacteriia; order Anaerosomatales; family PHET01; genus DATHUB01. Next base: position 2,911 of record DATHUB010000183.1, read on the forward strand.
CTGGTGGCGGTAGCCGCGAGTAGAAGCGAAGCCGCGACCAGACAGCTGGCAAAGAGACGGACTCTTCGCATGTAGACCCCCTCAGGCTGAGGCAGCGACCCCCCTGGCCGCTGACAGTGTCAGTGCCTTCAGGCTAGCACTGTTTTGGGAGGAACTGGTGTGAGCCAGATCACGCCTACTGGTCTTCAGGTGCCGTCCCCATGGCCACCGCGACGTGGCATCGAACGCAGAACACCGGCGCGTGGCACTTCATGCAATACGCCGTACCGCGCTTCTCGACTTCGAGGAAGTGCTGCTTCACCCACGTGCCCTTGGTCGGCTCGTAAGCCTTGTGGTGGCACATGGTGCACATGTCAGGCCTGCTGCCGTGACACTGGTTGCACACCTGGCGGTTCTCCTCGGCGACCGAAGAGTGACTCGTGGAGCCGCGCTTCGACCAGTTCTCGGGGTGCGGCATCTCGACGCCATGACAGTTCGTGCAGAACTGCTTCTCATGGCACATCTCGCACTGCTTGCGATCTTTGAGCGCGACGCTTCCGTGGTCGCGCTTCCACTTGGCGTCGGGCGCGTGGGAAGCCGGCAGCAGTTCGAAGTCGCTCGGATGGCACAGCGTGCAGGTCGCGGGGGCCTTCGCGGTCTTCTCGACGCCATGGCACGTGAAGCACTGGCCCATCAGCGTCAGCGCCTTGCCGCGGGTCTCCACCGGATGTGCCGTGCGCACGTGACACGAGACGCACGACTTGTTGCGCTTCGCGTGTTCGGGGTGGTCGATCAGGATGCGGAAGCCGGACGTCGCCTTGCGGTTCGGGTCGTGGCACTGCAGGCACGTCTCGTCCTTGACGGGCTCGATGTGCTCGCGCCGGGTTTCGACCGGGTCCTGATAACCGCCGGCCACGTGCAGCGAGATGTCACGGCCGAGCAGTGCGCTTCGGCCGATTATTGCCTGCGGCACCTCATACCACTTGTGAGGAGCGACGTGGCATTTCACGCAGTCGACCGAAGCGTGCGCCGACTGCTTCCACGTTGCGACCCTCGGCCTCATCTCGTGACATGCGCCGCACAGCTGCGGCGAGGAGGTGACCTGGTCGGCAAGGAAGCCGAGTGCGAACACGCCAAGCACGACGCCGATCGCTATGCCCCAGCGCATGCGGGTCCGGCGCTCCATCTACTGCACTACCTTCAACGCAGGGTTGAGGTTCACCTTCGGCACTTCGCCATGGCACTTCTCGCAGAACGGTCCCGTGTGGCAGGCCTCGCAGCTGCGGTGAGTCTTCACCTGCGCGCCATGCTTCTCGCGCCAGTCGCGGGTGTGTGACTGCGGGCGCTTTGCGTGGCAGTCGGCACACCACTTCTCGGTCCATTTGTGGCATTCGTTGCACTCGTCGTTCGCCTTCTCGGCGTGAACGATCTGCCAGTCGGGGGCCTTGTGCGTTTCCGGAGGAGCCTTGTCCGTGTGACAGGCCGTGCACGAGTTCTTGGCGGTGTCGCCATCGTGACACTTGAGGCAGCCGGCCATCGGCGGCGTGTGCTTGCCTTCGGGACTCTTCTCGTGAACGAGGAAGTTGTGGCAGTCCACGCACTTCATCTTGAGGATATTCACGTGCGCCTTGTGCGGAATCAGCAGGTCGCCCTTGGGCGAGACGCTGCGAAGATCGTAGTGGCACGAGAGGCAGGCCTCATTGGTGGGCTTGGTGAAGACCTTGGGGGCGCTGGAGCGCGAGACGAGTGAGAGGTAGAACTGGCCCACCATCCCGGCGCGATACGCGGTCTGCGTGAGCGCGCCCGGCTGCACGTGGCAGCCTTCGCAACCGGCGCTGACATGTGTGGAGGTCGACCACGGCTCGTACTTCTGGGCAAGAGTCGGGTACCGCTCGAAGAAGGCCGGGCGTGAGCCGATGTAGCCGGGAAGCACCACGAGTAGCAACACCGCGATCAGGGCGATCGCCGAACCGATGATCAGCCGACGCTTCGCCTCGGGCGTACGGCCCGCCATCAGTGGCACTCCTTGCAGAACTTCTCTTCGTGGCAGACCAGGC
>DATHUB010000184.1:0-13206 GCA_035462695.1 Coriobacteriia bacterium
GTGCCGCAAGACGGGTGGAATCATGGAGATCAACAAGGACCTGATAGCCGCCTCTTCGACCCCGATCGTCTTGGCGATCCTGGCCGAAGGGGACAGCTATGGTTACGCCATCCTCCAACGCGTCCGGGAGCTGTCTGGTGGCCACTTGGAGTGGACAGACGGGATGCTCTATCCCGTCCTTCATCGCCTCTTGCGGCTCGAACTCGTCGAGGCGCGATGGGAAGTCGCGGAGAGCGGCCGCCGCCGCAAGTACTACCGGATCACGTCACAGGGCCGGTCGCAGCTCGCGGAGCAGCGCAGGCAGTGGCAGGCGGTCGACGCCACGCTGCGCGGCATCTGGCATGCCGTCTCGGTCCCAAGCCCAGCCAGTCACACGGCGTTAGCCGCGCCACTACTACGGGGAGCCTGAAGTATGCCGACTGAAGAACAATCCGCTGCCCTTGAGGAGCAAATCGACCAGTGGCGGGAGTATCTCCGCCGCCGACAGGCCATCCACACCGTCGACGTAGCCGAGCTGGAAGACCATCTGCGCGAGCAGGTGGCGGGCTTGATGGATGCGGGACTCGACACCGACGAGGCGTTCCTGGTGGCGGTGAAGCGCTTGGGCGACCTGGACGAGCTTTCACGGGAGTTCGCCCGCGAGCACTCGGACCGACTCTGGAAGCAGCTCGTGGTGGTCGGCTCGGATGCCGAGGCGACGAGTTCACGGACTCGAAAGGATGCCATCGTCGCGTTCTGTCTTGCAGTGGCCGCCGCTGTGCTCATCAAGGTGCCGTCACTCTTCGGATTCGACCTCGACGAAGACGGCGGATTCTACGCTCGCAATCTAAGCATCTTCGTGCTGCCGGTCCTGAGCATCTACTTCGTATGGAAACGGGGCCTGGATGCCAAGATCGTTCGTTGGCTGGTTGTCGCATTCGTTGCGGCAGCCGTGTTCGCTAACATCTATCCCTTCAAGCCGGAGGGCTACACCGAGATCCTCACGGCCTTGCACTTGCCGATCGCCCTGTGGGTCGCAGTGTTGGGCGTCGCATACGCGGGTGGTCGTTGGAGATCATCCGACGGCCGCATGGACTTCATTCGCTTCTCGGGCGAGTTGTTCATCTACTACGTTCTGATCGCCCTCGGCGGCGGGGTCCTCATCGGATTCATGTCGATGATCTTCCAGGCAATCGGAATCGACATGGAGCCCATCTTCGAATCTTGGATCCTGCCGTGTGCGGCTGGGGCTGTCATCGTCGCGTCGTGGCTGGTCGAGGCGAAGCAAAGCGTGATCGAGAACATGGCCCCGGTGCTGACGAGGCTCTTCACGCCCCTGTTCGCGGCCGTGTTAATCACGTGGCTCGGGACGATGCTTTGGACCGGTCGGGCATTGGACATGGAGCGTGAAGTGCTCATCGCCTTCGACCTCCTCTTGGTGATCGTCCTTGCACTGCTGCTCTACTCCGCCTCCGCGCGGGACCCGCTGTCGCGCCCGGGCATTTTCGACGTTCTCCAGATTGTCCTCGTGATCAGTGCGCTGTTCGCGGACGCGGTCGCGCTGTGGGCTATCGCCGCGCGCATCACCGAGTTCGGCTTCACACCCAACCGGGTCGCCGCACTCGGTCTGAACGTGCTTCTCTTGGCCAATCTAGTGTGGTCCGCAGTGCTCTACATCCGCTTCGTGAGAGGGCGCGGATCGTTCACGGCCGTAGAGCGCTGGCAGACGAATTACGTGCCCGTCTACGCCGCATGGGCGGCAATCGTCGTGATCGTCTTCCCTCCGCTGTTCTCTTACATCTGACGGGCTTGTTCACCGGCGTCTCTGCCGAGGTGTCGAACGAGGGCGACTCACCGCTTGGGTGGGTCGCCTTTTCATCTCCGTCCGAGGATTGCTCGGCACCGCTTCGAGGGAATCGACTAGGAGAGAGTCCTGTGCCTGAGGCCGACCAGAAGGAGCCCACCCCCATGAATGACACGCCGAAGATCGTGCCCTCGCTCTGGTTCGACGAGAACACCGAGGAGGCGGTGGACTTCTACATCGAGCTCTTCAACGGCTCGCCGCACAAGCGTCGCGAGTCCCGAATGATCAGCTTGAATCGCTACGAGCAGGGCATGGAAGTCCCGGGGGCCGAGCACATGGAAGGCAAGGTGCTCACCGCGATCTTCGAATTGGACGGCCAGAGATTCATGGCCCTGGATGGCGGCCCCGTTTTCAAGTTCAACGAAGCGGTCTCGTTCTACGTGGAGTGTGAGGACCAAGCCGAGGTGGACTACTTCTGGGAGCGGCTCTCCGCGGTACCGGAGGCCGAGCAGTGCGGCTGGGTCAAAGACAAGTTCGGGCTGTCGTGGCAGATAGTCCCCCGCGAAATGGAGGAGCTGCTCATGAGCCCCGACCGGAAGAAGGCCCTTGCAGCAACGAATGCGATGCTGAAGATGAAGAAGCTCGTGATTGCCGATATTCAGAGGGCCTTCGACGAAGCGTGAACCTCCCGTGAAACTCCCCATCATGCCCGGGGTCTCGCCGATGCTCGCGAAGGCCGTCGAGGCCATCCCCCGCGGTGAGTACAGCTACGAGCCCAAGTGGGATGGGTTCCGCTCGGTCGTCTTCCGTGATGGCGACGCGGTCGAGATCGGCAGTCGCAACGCTCGGCCGATGACCCGCTACTTCCCGGAGGTCGTCTTGGCGATCAGGGCGGGCCTACCCGAGCGCTGTGTGCTGGATGGAGAGATCGTCGTGCCCGATTTCTCGCGCGGGCGGCTGGACTTCGAAGCTCTTCAACAACGGATTCATCCCGCCGAGAGCCGAGTCAAGCTCCTTGCGCAGCGCACTCCCGCGCACCTCGTCGCGTTCGACCTGCTCGCCCTTGGCGAGCGCGACCTTACCGGTGAGCCGTTCAGCGAGCGGCGCCGCGTTCTCGAGGAGGTCCTCGCCGGCGTGCAGTCGCCCATCCATCTTACCCCGGCCACGAAGGACCCCGAGGTAGCGCAGCGGTGGTTCGATGAGTTCGAGGGCGCGGGGCTCGACGGCATCGTCGCCAAGCCGCTCCAAGGTACCTACCAGCCCGACAAGCGAGTGATGTTCAAGATCAAGCACGTCCGAACGGCCGACTGTGTGGTTGCCGGTTACCGGGCGTACAAGTCCGACCCGCAAGCGCTAGGTTCGCTGCTGCTCGGCCTCTACGACGAGAGCGGTGAGCTCGTGAACGTCGGAGTCGTCGGCGCCTTCCCAATGGAGCGTCGCCGGGCGCTGGTCAGGGAGCTGCAACCTCTGGTCACAACGTTCGATGGGCATCCGTGGAACTGGGCCGCCGAAGATGTGACGACTCGCACCCCTCGCAGTTCGGAGTTCAGCCGGTGGAGCGCCGGCAAGGACCTGACGTTCGTGCCACTCAGGCCCGAGCGCGTCGTGGAGGTCCGTTACGACCACAGGGAGGGGGACCGCTTCCGTCACACGGCCCAGTTCGTTCGCTGGCGTCCCGATCGGGAGCCGCGCTCGTGCACCTTCGGCCAGCTTGAGGAACCCGTCAAGTTCGACCTCTCCGGTGTCCTCCGATGAGAGCATCTCGCCCTCGCGCGGCTTAGCCGGCCCTGCGCGCATCGAGCGGCCGACCGATCTCGCCTGCGGGGAACGGGCGCGCAATGTGGAAGCCCTGCGCATAGGTCACACCGTACTCGCGGACGAGCTCGAGGGTCTTCTGATCCTCCACGTACTCCGCGGTGCAGTCGATTCCGAAACCTCTCGACAGCTCAACCATAGCGCGCACGACGTGTCGGTCCTCGACATTCGTACAGAGCTGCTGCACGAAGCTGCCGTCGATCTTGAGCGTGTCGATCGGCAGGTTCTTGAGGTAGTAGAAGGACGAGAACCCTGAACCAAAGTCGTCGAGAGCGACGCGACATCCGATGTCGCGCAGGGCGTTGATAAACTCGCGTGCCTTGCTCATGTCCGTCACGGCGGCGGTCTCGGTGACCTCGACGCCGAAGAGCGCGGGGTCGATTCCGGTGCGGGCGATCTCCGAGCGTATGAGTGTGAGCAATTCCGAGTCGGAGAACGCACGCCCGGAAAGGTTCACATCCAACCGGATCTGAGCTGGCGTCTGGGCCCGCTCCGAGATAAGCGCGATGCCCCGCCGCACGACCCAGCGATCGATCTCGCGAATGCGCCCCGTGCGCTCCGCCAGTGGCAGGAAGTCGGACGGCGGCAGGATCAGCCCGTCCTCCGACTCCATTCTAAGCAGGAGTTCGTAGCGGTCGATGCTGCCGTCGCTGATTCGCATCACGGGTTGCACGTAGGCGAGCAGGCGGTCTTCGGCCAGGGCGCTGTCGATACGCTCGATCCAGTCCAAGCGGGTCTTCTGATCGGCCTCCCAGCCATCGCCGGGATCGTGGACGCGGCACTGGTTCCTGCCCTGCTCCTTCGCGTAGTACATGGCGAGATCGGCTCGCGCGAGGAGCTCATGGACTGCGGTCGCGTGCGACGGGAACAGCACGATGCCCATTGAAGCCGTGACAGTCACCCTTCGGTTGTCGACTGTCGCAACGGATCGGCGAATCGCCTCGAGCACGCGCCTTGCGCACCTCTCGGCCTCCCCCCTGCTCGCTTCAGGGATTAGAACGGCGAACTCGTCCCCCCCGAGACGGGCCAGCAGGCTGTCGGCGCGGATTGCGCCGCCTATCGTTTCCGCGAGCGAGATCAGCACTCTGTCGCCCGCCTGGTGTCCTAGGCTGTCGTTGATGTCCTTAAATGAGTCAACGTCCAGCCACAGGACGGCGCCGCCGCGCTTCGAGCGAACGGAGTGTTCGATCTGACGGTGCAGCTCATCTTCGAACCGTCTACGGTTCGCGAGGCCGGTCAAGAAGTCTTGGTTAGCCATGTGCATGAGTTCTTGTTCGAACTGCTTGCGCTCGGTCACATCGCGGGCGATCCACTGCACGCCTGTGACCGTCCCGTCGTCTGAAGTCATGGGGGACGAGCTGACCTCAACGGGAATCGTGCCGCCCGACGCGTGCAACAGTTCGATCTCGAAAGACCCAGACGAGCCGACTGCGCGCCCTCGACGATCGATCCTGCTCATTGATTCGCGGGTCACGATGCTGTCGAGACGGCGAGAGCACAGCTCCACAACGCCGACTCCGGTCATTCGAGCCGCCTCGGGGTTGGCGAAGACGATGCTCCCGTCGGGAGCGATGCCGAGGACCGCGTCGGTCATCTGGGAGATGAGGGAGCGATGTCGCTCCTCGGAGCCGCGAAGCGACTCCTCAGCATGCTTTCGATGGACGACCTCTCGCTGCTGATTGCTGATGGCGCGCCCGACGACCGCGCAGGCAACCGTCCCGAAGCCCACGAGGACGAGTCCTAGCAGGCTCAGCGATTGCTGGCCCATCACGTGGACAGTCCGCGGCGTCATCACCTGAAGCGCGAACGCGGGGGCACCGGCGACGGTAGGGACGACGATTGATCCGCGCGCCTGGTCTTCGGACACGGGCTCGACGAAGACGTCGCCCCTCCAAGTCCCGTTTCCATCTGGACCTGCATCCCCGGAGGGCGGCAGCGCTGAGACCGGGAGGACGCGTGTCGACAGCTGGGTGAGTGCCGACACCTGCTCAACGAGCTCTGCGTCCACCTGGCGGCCGACCGCGAGATAGGCGCCGCCGTACATCGTCCTACCCGAGTCCATGATCGGATTGGTAGCTACGAGATAGCTGCGAGACTGTGCGACGAAGATACCTCGGACCGGGTCGGTCAGCGGCTGGCCGGCCTTGGCCGTCTGTCCTTCCAGCGATTCTCCGAGTTCCCCAGGAAGCGCATCGATCTGCCCGGTGGCACCGAGGTATCGGCCGTCGACGCGGCCGTCAAGCGGCCAGACCACGGCGATGAAGTCGATGCCGAGGTTCTGCATCGCCTCGGGGACGGAGTTGTTGTCCAGGAAGTCCGCGTAGTCGCCGCGAACGAACGCCAGAGCGTCGTCCCACTCGGCGTAATCCGTCGCGGTCCTGGCAAGCGAGCTCACTTCTGCGTCGAGCGCGTCGTACGCCCGATGCGACGCAGCGCTGACCTCCCGGCGCTCAATGTCCTCGTAGGTCATGACCGTGATTGCGCGGGTTGTCAGGTAGAGCGCGACGACGAGCGCGACGATGGCGAGCATCGTCACGACGAGTATCCGCGACGGGCGCGGTACCGCAGTCAAACGCCTTCGGGCCATTAAGGCCGCCGCCGTTCTCCGAGGGACCTACCTGTTCAGCCTCGAACGAGGCACGTAGGAGGTATCGGCGAATGCCGACGGTCGCTTGATTTCTCGACGAGCGGAGCGGTGCGTCAGGCGGCGAACCAAGTGGCTGCTGCCGACCACATCCCGGCCACGGTGACCCGCATGTCCTTCAACGATGCGTTCACCCTGAGCCGGATCGTGTCCAGCACGCCACGGGTCTCGACGGCAGTCTCCCCAACCGCGTCCGACGAGATCGCTCTGTCGTCGAGGCTTGTCGACGAGAGCGAGCTGGCGACCGCATTGGCGGGCGGCTCGGCGAGCGCCGGCTCCTCATGCGCAGGGGACTTGCGCGTCTTGACCTTCACGGCCTTCGGCGCCTTGCGGGTGGGCTTCGCGGCGCGCTTCGTGGTTGCGCCCTGCTTCGGAGATGAGGCCTTCGGCTTCGTGGGCGACGCGGCCTTCGGCTTCTTCGGAGTTGCGGCCTTGGGCTTCTTCGCCGCCGCGGCCTTCGGCTTCGCGCTCTTTGCGGCCTGCTTGCCGACGCCGGGTTTCTCGGCCTTTGCAGCCCCGGTCTTTGAGGCCGCGGGCACTACCGGGTGTTTCCCGTTCCCGCCCTTGGCGATGGCCGCGCCCGGAAAGAGCAGCGACGTTACAAGCAACACACATGTCATGACTATTGCCGACCTTGGCATAACGCACCTCCCGAGAATGACGCACATCTTGTGAGAGGACGTTGCTGGTGTTGCGAGGCTACCACCCAGAAATGCGCGTGACAGTGACGGTCGTCACAATGCGAGTGCTCATCTCAGCTGGAACAACAAGACGGTCGCCCCCAATCGGGCGACCGTCTCAACAACCCTCGTAAGAGGCCTTACCTCAAGCGCAGGTAGTCTGGGCTGCCGTAGGTCTTGTAGTTGGTCGAGTCCGTCGCGTGGTACGCAACGAGTTTCCAGTAGCCCTTGGAGCTCAACGACGTGAACCTGATGGGGGCTTTGTAGGCCGTCTTGGTCGAAGACGAGTAGACGTAGCTCGCGCTGAACGACTTCACGTAGTGATACTTGCCGTCCGAGCCTTTCTTGTACGCGCGAATCTTCACCTTGTTCGAGTTCGATGTTGAGTGGTAGGGCTCGATGTAGCCTTTGGCGTAGTAGGTCTTGTTGCGATCTAGCGCCGTCCACGAAGTCGATCGGGTGAGTCTCACCTTGGGCTTCACGAGCATCGCGCTGCCCGCGCTGGCACCGAACTCGGCGTCGCCGGCGAACGTGACCCTGAGGTAGCGTGCGCTCTTGAGTGCTGCCGAGTAGAGCGTGTAGCTCCCGTCGGCCGCTGTAAGCGCCGACTCAACGTCGGTCCAGCCTGCTCCGTCAGCAGAGGACTGAAGCGTGACTGGCTTGCCGAGGATTCCGATGCCGTCAGCGTTCTCAAGCGTGCCTGTCACCGTTGCCTTAGCGCTGTAGGCCACGACCGAAGGGGCAGAGGCGGCAATTGCCGAAATCGACCCTTCAGGGGGAGGCGGCGAAGCGACCGAGACGACTTGCACCGAAGAAGTGGCCGACAGGCCAGCGTTGTCGAACGCCGTCGCCTCTATGGCATGCGGCCCGAGGGCTGCTGTGTCGGCGTTCCAGACAGCCAGGTAGGGACTCGTGGTGTCCGACGCGAGTAGAACGCCGTCGACGCGGAATTCGACTCGATTCACGCCCGAACCGATATCAGAAGCGCTCGCGCCGACTGCGACGGTGCCGGACACGGTGCTGGCGTTCGCAGGGCTGGTGATCGTGACGAGTGGGGCGGTAGTGTCGCCAGCGGGCGGGGGTGCGATCGGACTGATTGTTACTGAGTTCGATCCTCTTCCGCCGGAGCCGGCGACACCCCAGAGCTTGTAGGTCTTGCCGACCCCAACCGAGAAGATGCCCGGTCCGTAGCCGTTGGCGACGTTGGTCGTCCCCGAGAAGACAGACCATCCAGTCACGCCATCACCATAGGCATCGGAAACGGAGACGTTGTAGGTGGCGACGGTGCCGTCATTGGTGGTCTGAGTCGCGGTCACCGCCACGGCCGAGCTGACGTCGTGGCAACCGCTGCACTGACCTGACCGGCTCGGAAACGCCTGGCCGACCGATGCTGCGGCCATCACGCCAGCGAAGGCGAGACCGGCCATTAGTAACGTCGTGATTCGAGTCTGCACGTTGGAACCTCCTGTTTACCTGGCTTGCGAACCCGCCGGAGCCCGGTGGATCATGCAAGTAATGGCAATTGCCATGCCGTCCAGGTGTTCACGTCCGCACTATGAGAGGACTCTCATACGGAGCTCATCGGCGTCTCACTGTTCGGCGCGGTCAAGGAGGCTCGGACTGCAGACGCCCGCTCCTCGCAGTTAAGGAGCGGGCGTCTGTTGTATGAAGGATCCGCAATATCCTATGAGCTCGCTAGCGGCTAGGGTACCCACCAGCCGTCGCTCAGTGTTTGGAGGAACGCAACGATTGCATCCTCCTGAGCACTGGTAAGGCCGAGGTCGCCCATGTTCTCAGCGTCGACGTTTGCCGACACTTCCGGGGCGGGCCAGCCAGCGCCGGGCACATCTCGCGTGTTGTAGAAGTGGACGATCTCTTTGAGGGTCTTGAAGTATCCGTTGTGCCCGTACGGAGCGGTGAGCGCAACGTTGCGAAGGCTCGGCGTCTTGAACAGCCCGTCCAGCTCGGGGTTCGCCGAGACGCCGCCCGGCATGACGGAGGCAAGACCGTGGTCGACCCACGTGTCGCCCTCAGGATTCAGGCGGGGCGGGATCGTGTAGTAGGGGTTGTCCGGGTTCCTCGGAATGCCGAGATTCGAGTAGCGGTAGTCGCTGAACAGGATCGTCTGGTTGGGCACATTGCCCATGCCGCCACCACCCATGCCGCCACCGGGACCGCCACCACCCATCATGCCGTCTCCCATGCCGCCCATTGGCGTCTCATGGCACACCCAGCATCCAGCGGAGCCGTTGAACAGCATCATGCCCTGGCGCTCCTGCATGGTGAAGGTCATCATGCGGGCGTTTCCGGTCCGGGTCATTGCATAGTCATGCTTCGAGCTGAACGGATTTACATCATCGCTGCGCTCGTAAGCGGCGATCGCCGACGCGATCCGGTTGTATGCTCCGTCGACGTCCTTCGGGCTGAGGCTCTTGGAGCCAAACACCGCGCGGAAGTCTTTGGCGTAGGCCGAGTCTGCAACGCGACCGACCACCGCCTGTTTGGTCGGCATGTTCATCTCGAGGGGGTTGAGGAACGGGCCCTTTGCTTGATCCTCGAGGGTGTCCGCGCGACCATCCCAGAACTGCCCTCCGGTGTGGGCGCCGATCATGGCGTCATAGCCGAACGGAGGGATGAAGGCCGCATATGCGGCCATCGGTGCGTTACGGTTCCCGAACCTGCCTTGTAGTGCACCGGGAGAAACGGCGTCCCCCTCGGGATCCGCAAACCCCGCTGCGGGATCGTGGCACGACGCGCACGACTGCCCCGGTGGGGTCGAAAGGTTCGTATCGAAGAATATCGCTTCTCCGACTGACTCGGCGGTCGGCTCGGCCGCCATCGCAACAGATGCCGAGGCGAGTAGCAGTGCTACACCCGCGCACATCGACAACAGTCTTCTGCCCACAGTGTGTCCCCCCTCTTGCCCGTCAATCGACCGGGCGTCTTGACTTGTGGTCGAGCCGCTGGCGCCGACCGAAGCCGGCGCCAGCGAGGATCTCGACCTACGGAGTTGTGATTGAGAATACGTTGGACCACGCGGACGGACCCGTAACGCTATTGTTCGCGCGGATCCTGAACCAGTACGTGGTATTCCTGGGCAAATTGCCCGTCCGATATGTCGTCGTGTTGGTTGCCACATTCGTGTTGACCACGCCAGCCGTGAACCCAGCGTTCGTGGCCCGCTGAATCGTGAAACCGCTCTCGTTGCTGGAGTTGTCGGCCCAAGTGAGCGTGACTCGCGTATTCCCACCGTTGCCCTGCCGGGCGGCGGTTCCTCCCAAGTTGGAGGGGGCGAGCGGCGCTAGCAGGTTCACTGCAGCCGTGTTCGACCAGGCAGACGAATCGTCACCCCGAACGGCCTTGACCCGGTAACTGTAGGTGTTGCCAACGGTCACCGTGTTGTCGATGTATGAGACGCCGCCAGTGCCGCCGCGGGTTGGGCGCGTGGCCAGCAGGGCGAATGCGCCACCGTTGACGCTGCGCTCCACGACGAAGCCGGTCTCATTGCTGGCATTGTCGGTCCATGCCAAGGTCACCTGTGGACCTGCCTGCACGGATGCAGCTAGATTCGTCGGTGCTGCGGGCGGAGTCCCAGCAGGGATTGCGACGTTCGCCGCATTGGAGACCTCCGAGACCGCTGTCTTCGTCGGGAAGCCGATCGCCTCCGGGTTCACCGCTGTGTAGTCGGTCACGTCTCCGACGACGTTCTTGGCGTAGACGCGATAGTAGTAGGTTTGGCCTGCAACACCTGTTGCATCGGTGTAGGTGGTTACTCCCTCGCCCACTTCGAATGACGTCAGCCCCGAGGTGAACCCCGAGTCGCTCGCTCTTTCGATAACGAAGCCCGTCTCATTTGCGGAGTTGTCGGCCCAAGTCAGCCCAACAACCTTGCCCGCCAGCGAGAGCGCGAGATCCGCCGGCGCCTTTGGCTTCACCACAATCGAGATTGGGCGCATCATGTCCATCTCTTCGTGGCTGAGGATGTGGCAGTGCCACATGTACTCCCAGCCGAAGTTGACGAGCTTGTTGAGGACCGGATTAACAGGGTTGCCCAGAGGATCCATGATGTTGCCAGCCAAGACGGAACCTTCAGGCATGGTCGGGTCTAGCATGCGAACGCTGTTGGGGAGGTCCCAAGGAGCATCGGGCACAATCGGTCGCAGCGCGACGACGGTGTCCTCGAGCGGATTGACCTTCACCGTGTCCTTCCAGCCGAGCTCGTTCGCCTGAGGCAGCACGATCTTGCCGTCCCACGCGACCCGGTTGAGAAGCTGCACCTCGAACAGATGGAAATGCATCGGGTGGGTGTCGACGCCGTTCTGGGTGATCTTCCAGATCTGCGTGCCATCTCCGAGCTCTCCGATCTTCGAGGAGGAGACCGAAGAGTCAACGAGTTCGGTTGGCGGGGCCTCGAAGCCGTAGAGCATGAAGTTCTGTGCTCCGGCAATGGTGCTCGGCAGTTCGAGTCCGAGCTTGCCTGCCATGCGCCCGTAGACTGGGTCGAACGTCTCGCCCATCTCGTCCTGGATGGCCTTGGCCTGAAGCGGCAGCGAGACGGCGGTGCCGTCGACAGTCTTGAAGTTGAGTACCTTGTCGAAGATCCGCACGATGCCCCAGTCGGGGAAGGTCGCAGAGAATGTCTTGTTGTAGGCGGGGCCGTACGGCTCCTGCGCAACGATGACGTCTTCCTGCGAGGACCTGAACACGCCTTCGGTTCCGTCGGTCGGGGCGAACGCAGCGTTCAACGCGGCCAGACTGAATGGCTCGGCCGGAGTTGCGTCAGCGACCTTGATCTGCATGATCGTGCGGGTGTTCGGACCGTATCCGGGAAGCGTGCTTGCGTGCCCACCCGCATCGGTCAGATCCGGATTGCCGGTGTAGTAGTCGTAGCGCGGATCGACAGCAGGCCATGGAGCCGGCGCGTCGTTGTAGAGAATGAGAGTCTTACCCGCGTACTGCGAGAAGTCGACGACCACGTCGGCGCGCTCGGCAGGACCAAGCATTAGCGTGCCACCGTCGACGTTACTGAAGTTGAAGTTGGTGACGTCGCCGTTCCACTGTATCGGCTTGCTCTCCAAGACGACCGGCGAGGGCAGGAAACCGCCTTCGTTGGCGATTTGGACCATGTCCGGGCCCACAAGCGTCGGGTCGGGGAGTCCGCCCTCGCGCCCGTCAGCCTCCCAGCCTTCATACGCACCAACAACGCTGGCTTCAGCGGGAACCATGCGGACTTCGGTGGACGCAGCCGGATCGGCCTCGTACAGCTGCAAGTTCCAGAACCGGTCGTTCGCAGCGTTCAAGACGCGGAACCGGTAGGACTTCGGATCGACTTCGAGCACGGGGTACGCAGTCCCGTTCACGAGGGGAGTGTCGAAGAAGGACTCCATGCCCATGGACGGGCTCGGGACACCCGGGATCTCGACGGGCTGACCGGGAGTGGTCACCGGGTCGACATAGTAGGGGTTCGGAACCGGGCCGTGCTCGGCAGCAACCGGCGGCCAGAACCACGGTCCGTAATGCCAGCGTCCCATGGCGTTGTACCCGCTGACGTCATACGGGTTCTGGTTCGGCATGTAGACGTGCGGCATCCAGAGATCGCCGGTGTTGGGCATGCGGACGCCATCCATCATCATCCCGGTGCCCCAGTTCCAGGTCGGGTCCGTCGTGCCGATCGTGTCGGCGTCAACGAACGTCTTGTCCTGGATGATGAGCGGGAGCTGCTCTGCGGGAATCGTGCCGTCTGCGACAAGCTTCTTCTCGGTTTCGTCCTCAATTATGTAACCGGACGCCTCGCCCGCGTATACGTTCAGGCGGGTGATTCCGTAGGAGTGGTCGTGATAGAACATCAGGCGCGCGCTCTGGGCGTTCGAGTAGTAGAACGTCATGGATCCGTCGCGCGGATCATCGTAACCGGGCATGTCCGGAACCTCGCGCACGCTCACCCCTTCGGGGTATGGAGTGTTCTCGCCCGCGGGAGTGATCCACTGGTGGGGGGTGCCGTCGCTGATCCACGGATTCCGCCCACCGTGGAGGTGCAGGGTTGCGCGGTTCTCCGTGTAGTTCATCGGCTGGCCCTCAGGAACATCCATCATCTGCGGACCCATGCCCGCGCCCATGACGGTTGTGTCTACCGGGATGAAGAGATCGCCGGCCTCTCCGGTGCCCAGCTTGTTCGTGAACTTGATACGGACCGGCCGATCCTTCGAAGCGATGATTGTCGGTCCTAGATAGTGGATGGGGTCAGGCGCAAGAGTGTTATTGCCGTCGGCATCGGTGCCGTTATT
>DATHUB010000185.1:0-7237 GCA_035462695.1 Coriobacteriia bacterium
GCGTCAAAGTTCACGCCGGCGGTCAGGGTGGTCTCCGGAACGATGGAGATCTGGCCGAGGGGGATCTGGCCGCGGGTATCGAGGCCGCCGACATAGGTACCAGACGGGAACTGCTTCAGCAGCTTGTAGCTAGAGGTGGTATGTGCGTTGTACTGACCGGCCTCACCACGGCTCGCCATGGAAATCGAGTTCCAGGTCTGCGCCTCGGCGTTGTGCACCTGGTGGCAGCTCATGCAGCGAAGGGCGAGCGGGCCGACTGGCACGTAGTTGCGACGGTTGCCGCCGTTGGCCATGCTGTGGCCGTGGTGACGGGCGAAGCGGTACATGTCGTTCTTCTGCTCGTCGTAGGCACGGACCTCGATGTCCTCGGTGAGCGGGTCACCGTTGGCGTCGACGGTCGAGAGCGTGACAGCCTCGGTCCACTGAGCGACCGTGGAGTCGGGGATGTAGGTGCTCGCACCGATGGTGTGACCGTTGGTGGTCGCCTTGCCGGCGGAGTTCAGGTCGTAGACGACCTTGGACGAGTGGGCGGAACCGCCGATGTGGCAGTAGTCGCACGCGTCGTCCTGGGAGTCGGCACGAAGCAGGTAGTACGCACCCTCTGCACGGTGAACGGCGTGGCACACCTTGCACTTGTTGGTCGCGGTGTCGTAGCCGCCGTGCGGGTCTGCGTAGTAGCCGCTCGTTGCGCCGAAGGCGGCGTATCCGCCCTCATACTTGGCGTTGTTGTCGGCGAGGTCCTGATACGACCACTGTGACATGCCGTTCGTGCCAAGTGTCGTCTGCGGGGTCGCGCCGGTGTAGGCGGCACCCGCACGGGTGATCGAGAAGGAAGCGCTCTGCGCAGGATCTTCGATATTGCCGTTGCGATCCTGGGCCCAGAACTCGATCGTGTAGTTGAACGTGCCCTCCGATGCCGGGCGCAGGAACGCTTCCGCGTAGCCGCTCGTCCCGACCGGAGTTGTGCGGGTCGCTCCACCGTTGACAGTGAAGTAGATGAACTCGACTCCGGACTCAGCATCCGTCGCCGTCATCCGCACTGTGGCGCTGTTCGCGTACGTGGCCACCGCATTAGACGACGTGACCGGCGGAGTTACGTCGCCCGGTACGTCTACGTACGTATCTGCGGGAGTCACATTGGACACCTTGGACGCGCCTGCCGACGGAGAGCCGCCGACCGCGTAGACCGAATACGTGGCACCAGCGGGGACGGTGACCGTGGTGGCCCCTGAGCCCGCGAAAAGCTTGGTGTAACCGGCGAATACTGCCCACTCAGTTGCACCGCCGCCCGTCGTGATGCCGTACTGCGCTGTAGTCCCATTGTTGGTGCCGGCGTTGAGGCCGATTGTCGCAGCCGTCGGTGCCGTGCTGTGGCATGCGCCGCACTCGCGCCAGTAGCCGGAGTACGCGTATGCGTTGGTGGCCACTAGAGCGAACATGCAGACGAGCGCCAGAGCCAGTACGGTAATGCGCATTGCTTTACTCACGTGGTTCACACCTCCTCAGCGTGTGATGGGTGGCTGGGATCACAGGTTGTGACCGTCGCCCATCCGCTGGGTGTGACAGGGCTCGCACTTCATCTGGCCGGAAGCGCCCGTGCGAGGGGTGCCCGAGATTGGGTCGGTAGCGGTCGGGGCGTGGCAGCCCGGCGTCTTGCAGCCGGTAGCACTGGTGCTCGGGTCGAGCGTGCCGGAGATCGTTGCGCCGGACTTCCAAGCGTTGATGAGGTTGCAGATCGCGTACGCCGCGTCATACGACGTCTTGGAGCAGCGATCGGAGTTTGCTGCGGCGCCCTTGGAGGCGATCCAGCTTGAGGATGCGGCCTTCCAGCGCGTGTGCGCGCTGTGGCAACCAAGAGAGAGCGGCTTGACCTTCGGGCAGTTGTTCAACGGGGCGAGAAGCTGCGTACCAGCGCTGCCCCATCCGCCGGTGGCTGATCCGCCAGGCGTCCAGTTGCCGCTGCGGTAATCGACATAGGCGGCGTTGGTCGGCAAGTAGGTGTTCTCGAACCAGCGCTGCCATTCGTTCTTTACGTTGGTCGGTGCTCCAAGCTGGGCGAGGAGTGCTGCGCCTGCGTTGAAGTTGCCGCATACGACGCCTGAGCTGTTCATGCCGCCGCCGCCGTAGGTCCAGGCACCCTTAGGCATGTCGTTGAAGACGGAGGTCGGGAAGTTCGCTGCAAGCTGGCCAATCACGGGCCAGTAGACTCCCTCCGATCAACCACCTTGCGGCGCGTACTTGCCGCGGTAGATCTCAAGCGAATAGCGTGCTGCCGCCAAGGCGTTCAGCGGAACCCACGGCGTGATGTCTGCCGCGGCAACCGGGAAGGTCTTGACCGGCGTTGCCGCCGCTGTCGTAACGTTGGCCGCCAAAGGCAGCGCGCTGGCAGCCGCAACGGCTGCAGACGTGCCCACGAACTGACGGCGTGTAATGCCCTTCTCTGACATTTCACCCTCCTTCTAGTGCTTTCAAGAGACTCAGGTTTGACTTGTGCGGAGCTGCTTCCATACCTCCTTCAACCCGCGGCTGTGGCCAAAAAGGCAGTACGCGCGGACGCCAGACAGCGTCAACTCGCGCGCACGACACCATTACCGTGGATTAAGTCACTAACTGGCTGGTTAGTCCGTCCATTTAGTGAACGGATGGACGAACTGCCCATTGGCAAGGACGAAGTGCGGGTGAGGGGCGCCAGAGCGCGGGGAACGCGCCTGCGCGACAGCCTGGGAGCAGCTGAATAGACGTTAAGGTTTCAGACCGAGCTCGTGTTGAACCTCGGCCACGAGGGCTCGGCTGACCGGCACTTCGGTCTCATCGAGATCGGAAAGCCGCAGGCGGTAGGACGACTTGTTTGCCCAGCCGCATCCCTTCACGTGATTCATGTTCACTATGTAGGAGCGGTGAACCCTCTTCAGTCCTTCGAGCGCCTTTTCTTCGAGTGCCCCGAGCGTGAGACGGCTCAGAAACCGGGAGTCGGCAGTGTGCACGTAGGTATAGTTGCGAACACCCTCAACGTAGTACACGTCCCTGCAACGAATGAACTCGAGAGCCGAGCCACCGCCGGCTACTTCCGGGATCGAAAGGGTCTCCTCTTCGTGTGTCTCGGGACGCGCGCGGCGCAAGATTGCGGCGATCCGCCAGCGAAGCTCCTGCACGCTGAACGGCTTGGTCACGTAGTCGTCGGCTCCGAGCTGAAAGCCCTTCACCTTCGCCGCGTCAGAGTCCGCCGCGGTCAACATGATCACCGGAAGGTGCGCGGTCCCTTGGCTCGCTCGCAGACGGGCAAGGACCTCCCAGCCGTCGAGGACCGGCATCATGACGTCGAGGACCACTAGATCGGGCTGGAACGTCGCGGCGACCTTCAGCGCTCGGACTCCCCCGTCGACCGTTTGGACGACGTATCCCTGGCTCTCGATCGCGCGCTTCAACCCCTGTGCGAGCGTAGCGTCGTCGTCGACGATCAACACTCTTGGCAGACTTGTGCGTGGCGCGGTGGTCTTCTCGGGCGTCATGCCACATCAGCCCCTTCTCCACGCACCGACGCAAAGTCTGAGCGCGACCCTCCCGCAGCCGACGTCTTGAGAGGCAGCGAGACCGAGAAGATGCTCCCCGGCCCATCCTCGTTGTCGCGATATGAGATGCGGCCGCCGTGCGCCTGAACGATTCTCGCGCTAATGGCGAGCCCGAGCCCGAGCCCGGCGGTGTCTCGGCTGTCGCCGAAGTCAAGGCGCCCGAAGAGAGCGAACAACTGACTCTGGCTGCCTTGAGGGACGCCGCGGCCGCGATCGGCCACGTCTATCTCGACGCTCTCACCAGACTGCATTGCCCGGACGATCACGTCCGTGCCGTCGGGCGAGTACTTGAGCGCGTTGGAGAGCAAGTTGTCCAGCACCTGCCTCAATCGCAGAGCATCCCCCTCGAGGACGATATCGGGAAGCTCCCCCTCAACTATGACGCCCATGCCGCGCGACTGCCCCATGGCCGCTGCATCTCTCACTGCTTCTTCGATCAGCGCTTCGAGCCAGACCGTGTCGAATTGTATCGGCATGAGACCCCGCTCCAGAAGCGCCGAGTCCATCAGGTCCGAGACGATCGACGTTAGCCGAGCCGACGCGGACTCGATAGCCGCGACGGCATCCGCGGCGGGCTCGTCGAGCTCCCCCAGCTCCCCCGTCTCGAGCAGCTCGGTGTAGAGCCGGATGGCCGAAAGCGGCCCGCGAATCTCATGGGCGGCGACCGCAACGAAGTTCGACTTAACGGTCGAGAGCATCTCGATCTCGCGCTTGGCCTGCTCGAGTGAGACGTAAGCGGCCTCGAGGCTCTCATACGAACCTCGCAGGCGCTCGTCGCGGTCCTTGAGCTGTTGGGCCATCCGTGCCAGCGACGTCTGCAGCTCGCCGATCTCTCCTCGAGCGCTGATTTCGATGGGGACGTCGAGCTCGCCCTCGGCAATCCGAGACGCGTACTGGTCGAGGTCGCCGAGTGGTTCGATCACGTCGCGCATGAGGAGCCACGCCGTCCACGGTACCGAGACCAGCATGACCGACAGCAGAACCACGATGGACGCGAAGGTCGGAACCGCCAGCGCAGAAAGCCCCGGCGCTGCGAACTGGACGCCTACAGACGCCAGCGGCAAATCGTCGACCACGATCGGTTGCACGACGACCTGGTCCTCGAACAAGACGTCCCACGGCATCGCAGTACCGCCAGTCGCAGTCTCGTGCTTCTTCAAGACTCCGCTACAGGCGACTTCGTTGCCCGCGGCGTCCGAGATGCAGATGCCGGTCACATCTCGGATGTCGACGGCTTTCAGAACGCTCGCGAGTTGTGCCGCTACCTGAGGCTTCTGTTGATCGGCCACCATGGGCATGATCGAGGCGGCGATGGTCGCACTGACCTGCTGCATCGACTCCTCACGCTCGTGAGCGACCGCGATTGCGGAGAATGCACCGATGGTCACGCCCAGAACGGCCGCGAAGATCACCTCGCCGGCTATCAGCGCGATGAAGACTCTACGCCCAAGCGAGCCCGGCCGGAGCAGCTCTCTCACTCTTCTCCCTCCCCCTGCGAGGAAGGCGTTCTGCCCGTCAGTTCGAGCTTCCGAGCGAAGTCGTAGTCGGCATCGTCGGTGACCGCGAACCCCTTTATGACCGTGCCAGCAGGGAGGATGCCGCGACCACTTGCCGAGAGCAGACTTCGGCGGATATCAGAGACTGTCGCGGCATCCAGCCCCTTGCGCGCGACCACTGGGGGCATACCGAACTCAGGCGACTCGGCCAGAACCCGGATCGTGCCGGCAGGCCAGGACGCGAGCGCAGATCGGCGTACGCAGGTAGCGGCGACCTCGCCTTTGGCCAGCCGGGTCAGGTTGGCGTCTTGAACTCCCTCTTCGTCGATCGCCCGGAAGAAGCTTCGGGGAGTCTCGCCCCGTTTGTTCAGATACCAGGTGATGAAGGCTCGACCAGCGAGCGAGTCCTTCGAGACCAGGAGCTCTTCGCCACGTAGATCATCAAGCTCCTTGAACCGGCTCGCGGAGTTCACAACGAGAATCGCCGCGTCTTTGGCCCGCCCGCTGATCACCGGGGCCGCGACAAGCGTTAGGACGCCTTTCTGCTCCAAACCCAGATAGACGCGCGTGGACACAATGGCCACGTCGAGCTCACCTTGCTCGAGCAGGTCCGCGGAATCGTTGCCGTCCAGCACGTAACGGACCTTGATGGGTCGGCCGAGGTCCTTCTGAAGCTGAGCGAAGACTTTCGCGTAGGTCTCCCATTCGCGCGGCCCACCTGGGGTACGTCCGATTCCCACCGTGAGTGGCTCTTGGGACTGCGCCTCGGCCCGAGCAGGCGCTTCGTGTACGAACGATGACCGGTACAGGCGCCAGACGACTGCGTTTCCGACAATGAAGACGAGCAGCGTAGCAGCGATCGCCCACACGAATGCGCGCGACGAGAGCCGTCGCGGCTTGTCCCCGTGCTCGCGTCTGCTGCCGAACAACCTGCCCACCTCTGTTCGTGTGGCGCTTCACTAACATCATAGCGGGTCGGCTTGCTGCAGCCGGAGTGCGCGGGGCTGCGACTTCTACCGCACCGGCAAACGCCGGTTATCGATGCGCGCTCGGTAGCTCGATTGAAGCGCGCCCGCCATCACCTCTAGCCGACGGATGTCGGTGAAGCTCAGCTCGCGCGTCTTGATGACGGCGTGTTCGGGCTCGGACTCGTAGCACAGCCCCAACTCCTCCGAGTCCGTGCACAGCGAGGTCCCCGGAAGTACCCGCAGTGTCGATGACTGGAGAATCCCAGGATCCCGGTTCAGCACCCAGCGAAGACCGCGGATGACATCGAAGGCGTCGTCACCGGGCAGCCCAATGATCAGATCGCACTCGACGGCGATTCCGACCGCCTTCAGCGCTCGAACGCCTTCGATGAATCGCTCGGGGCTGAACTCGCGTCTGCTGATGCGAAGCGCGTCCGTCCCCACGCTCTGAGGGCCGGTCTCGACAGAGACGACTCCAGCCCGTTTGAGCTCGGCGGCCTCGGCATCGCCGATCCTCTCCATGTCCACCTCGATCGTGTGCAGCCTCAGCCCGCGTGCGGCATGAGGCTCCAGCGCGTCGGCGAGCCAGTGGAGGCGAGAGGGCGTGAGGTTGAAGACCGAGTCGATGAAGGAGAAGGACTCGACTTGCGGAGCAAGCGCATCGATCTCGGCAACAACCCGTTCCTCAGAGAAGCTCCGTATCTGCGTGCTCCCCTTCGCCTCGAAGCAGTAGGCGCACCGGTGGGGGCAGCCCCTGAAAGTCTCTATGTATGAAAGGGTCGAAGTGGGCACCAGAAGGCCCGTGAGGTAGGGCGACGGAATCGAGTCGAGATCATCGAGCAGGGGCCGGTCTGGCGCCGAGACGATCTCGGTGCCGTTTCTTGCCGTGACGCCCTTGCACATCCAAGTCCGCTTGCCGCTCAGCATTGCCCGGAGCAGCTCGGCGAACGTGACCTCCCCCTCGCCACGCACCACCATGTCCACGGCAGGGTTTGACTCGAGAACTTGCTCGGCGTTCGCGGTGACTTCCGGCCCGCCCAGGATGATGGTGATCTCCGGCGCCGCGCTCTTCACCATCCTGCAGGCCTCGTACACCGCAGGGGCGTTCCAGCACGCGACAGAGAACGCGGCGATGGTGGGCTGCATTCGCAGGATTCGAAACGCCAGCCACCAGGGCTCGATGTCGGTAGTCAGGTCGAGCGTT
>DATHUB010000186.1:0-5341 GCA_035462695.1 Coriobacteriia bacterium
TCACCGGAGCGGAGGCGCTTGCTGGCAGGATAGGACAGGAACCGGTATGAGCCAGCTGGCGAGATGGACCGTCCCATGGATGTGTCAGTCGCAGCCAAGCGCTCTAGCAGGGCGATGATCGGCTCAGGCTCTTTGAGAATCATCAGCCCTTCACGGTCAGCCGCAGCAGCGATCTCGGTCCAGAGCTCCTCCGGAGAAAGGGCAGCTTGGTCCTGCGTCAGGGACCCAGCGTAGTCCCCTCCTGTGGGACGGTCAGCTTGCCTCATTTCCTGCGCGGCGATGAAGACCATGGGATCAGCTTTGAGCCTGCCGAGGAGCAGGGCAAAGCCGGCGCGCTGCTCGGCAAGAGGAAGGTGCAGGAATGCAGTGGTGACTAGGAAGTGGGGTGCGGACAAAGAACCTTTCACGAAGCCGTTCACGTTTCCGTGCTCGATCACCGAGAAGGCGGGTGCTTTGGCCGCCCCGCCCGCGAGCGAGGCCGAAGCTGCCTCGGAGAATGACTTTGGGAAGCTCTCTGAGCTGACGCGTCTCGCTCCAAGCTCCTCGGGTAGCTTCCTCTCGGCCGAGCGACGCAGAAGCGGGAAGATGCCGATGCAAGCCAAGGCGATGCTCACTTCCGCAAGCGTACCGAGTGTCCTGGTTCCACGCACCAAGCCGATTGCGCCAATCACGAAAGCGAGCATCACTCCGACTACGGCCCATGCCACCCGGAGCTTGCGCCACTGGTCTTCGTCCAGGGCATCCCAGAGCGTTCGCACTTCGACATCGTCTCCTTGTTCTGCGTTTGCGAGCAGCTAGAGGCGAACGGGCACGCCGTGCTTGGCCATGTGTTCCTTCACTTGGCGCACCGTAAACTCGCCGAAGTGGAAGACGCTCGCTGCCAGAACCGCATCCGCGTCAGCCTCGAGTACGACTTCGGGAAAGTGGTCGAGCTTTCCTGCGCCGCCGCTGGCGATGACCGGGATGTTGAGAGCCGAGGTGATCGACCGGGTCAGGTCGATGTCGAACCCGTCCTTAGTCCCGTCACAGTCCATGCTCGTGAGCAGGATCTCCCCCGCGCCTCGACGTTCCGCCTCGGCAGCCCACTGGACCGCGTCCAGACCGGTGTTCGTCCTCCCGCCGGCGACGAAGACCTCCCATCTCGCAGGTCTCGAGCCGGGAACCCGACGGGCATCGATAGCCACGACGATGCACTGCGACCCATATATCCGGCTCGTCTCGGTGATCAGCTCAGGCGCATTCACGGCCGCCGAGTTCATCGAGATCTTGTCGCAGCCGGCGGAGAGCATCGCGCGGATGTCTGCTGCGGAGCGCATACCGCCCCCGACCGTGTACGGGATGAAGCACTCCTCGGCGGTCCGCGTTGCGACGTCGAGCATGTACGGGCGCTCTTCGTGCGTCGCCGTGATATCGAGGAAGACGAGTTCGTCCGCGCCCTCCCGGTCGTAGACCGCGGCCATCTCGACCGGATCGCCGGCGTCGCGCAGGTTGATGAAGTTCACGCCCTTCACGACGCGGCCCTCATGGACGTCGAGGCATGGGATCACGCGCTTCATCAGCATGTGCAGGGCTCCAGTCGCGAGTCGTTCCTGATGACGTGCCTCATCCCTAGTACTCTCCCCTGGCTGCGCGGATCGCGTGCTTGAGCTTGAACGCTCCTTCGTAAAGGGCGCGTCCTGTGATGGCGCCCTCGACGGTGTCCGGGCCGAGCGCGGCAAGCTCGCGGAAGTCGTCGAGTGTGGAGACGCCGCCGCTTGCAATCACGGGGAAGCCCGCCGTGTCGGCGATGGCCTCGTACGCATCGACGTTCACCCCGGTTCGCATGCCGTCGCGGCTGATATCGGTATAGACGAGATGGCGCACACCAAGGTCGCGGAGTTCGGCAACGAGTTCTGCCGCCGGGGTCGACGTTCCCTCTCGCCAACCTTCGACCGCCACCATGCCGTCGCGTGCGTCGATTCCGGCAACGACACCCTCCGCGCCGAAGCGAGCCACCGACTCGCGGACGAAGCCGGGATCGGTCGCGAGCTTGGTGCCGAGAACCATCCGCGTGACGCCCGCGTCCGCCAGGCGCTGCATGGTCTCGAGGGTCCGAATGCCTCCGCCGGTCTGCACCGGCAGCCCCGCCTCGCGCGCGATCCGCTCGACGACTTCGATGTTTCCCGGCACCCCGTCGCGTGCGCCGTCGAGATCGACGACGTGAATCCACTCGGCGCCCTGCTCGGCGAAGTCGCGAGCTTGAGCGACCGGATCCTCGTTGTACACGGTCACGCGCTCGTAGTCGCCCTGAGCAAGGCGGACGGCCCGGCCGCCGAGAATGTCGATTGCGGGGAAGACGATCATGCCCCGGCTCCTTCCACGATGCGGCCGAAGTTTGCGAGCAGGCGCAGTCCCATCGTGGAAGACTTCTCGGGGTGGAACTGGACCGCGAAGACGTTTGCGTCAGCGACGGCAGCGGCGAAGCGCACGCCGTACTCGGTCGACCCGATGATCGCGCCGTCGTCGGCCGGGACAAGACGGTAGCTGTGAACGAAGTAGAACGCCGTCGACTCGGGGATCCCGTCGAACAGGGCGCTGTCGCGCGGGTACTCGACGGTGTTCCAGCCGATGTGCGGGACCTTCACGCCTCCGGGCAAGCGCTCGCAGGTACCGGGTATGAGACCAAGCCCCGGCCACTCCCCGTCCTCGAGCCCGACATCCGCGAGCAGCTGGAGGCCGAGGCAGATGCCCAGAAACGGCGTACCGTGCCCGACTCGATGGCGAAGCACGTCCTCAAGGCCAGAGGCCTTGAGGTTGGCGGAGGCGTCTCGAAAGGCGCCGACGCCCGGAAGCACGATGCCGTCAGCGCGCTCGAGCACCGCCGGGTCGTCGGTCACCACGACGTCGGCGACTCCCGCGTGCTCGAAGCTCTTCTGCACGCTGCGCAGGTTGCCCATCCGGTAGTCGATAATCGCGATCACAGGCTGCCCTTGGTGCTCGGCACGCCGCTCACGCGGCTGTCCAGCGCCACCGCGTCCCGCAGTGCACGTGCGGCGGCTTTGAACGCGGCTTCGATGATGTGGTGGCTGTTCTCGCCCGCCAGCGAGCGCACGTGGAGCGTCAGCCCCGCGTTGGTCGCGAGTGCGATGAGGAACTCCTTCGCCAACGTGGTGTCGAAGGTGCCTATGATCTCGATCGGCAGGTCGACCGCGTAGTGCAGCTGACCGCGACCCGAGATGTCTACCGCCGAGAGCACCAGCGCCTCATCCATTGGGACCGTCGCCGAGCCGAAGCGAGTGATGCCCACCTTGTCGCCGAGCGCCTCCGCCATCGCCTGGCCGAGCACGATGCCGACGTCCTCGACCGTGTGATGCGCGTCAATTGCGAGGTCGCCCGTCGCCTTCACCGTCAGGTTGAAAAGCCCGTGGCGCCCGAGTGCGTCCAGCATGTGGTCGAAGAACGGCACGCCGGTGTCGATCGCAGTCTCGCCCGAGCCGTCCAGGTCGAGCGTGATCGCGATGTCGGTCTCGCCGGTTCGACGAGCTATCTCTGAGCTGCGGCCCATCGCATGAGTTCCCTTCACTAGGCCGACTGGTCGTGGCGCTCGCTGCGAACATGCTCGCCGAAGTGCTCGGCAGCCCGACGGCTCGTCAAGACTTCGTCGGCCGCCTCGAGAAAGCGGCGGTTCTCCTCGGCAGTGCCCACCGTGACGCGCAGGCAGTCGTCGAGACCGGGCGTGCGCGAGAAGTCGCGGACGAGCACTGAGTGATTGTGCAGCAGGTCGCGCCAGAGCGCCGAGGCGTGCTTCACCCGGAAGAGCACGAAGTTGGCCTCGCTCTCGAAGACTTCGACGCCGTGCATGATCCGCAGCCCGTGGATGATCTGGTCGCGCCCCCGCATGATGTCCGAGATGCCCTGCTCGAAGACCATCCGCTCCCGGAAGACCATCGAGGCGACCATCTGGGAGAAGGAGTCGACCGAGTACGGCTGGCGCACCTTCATCAGCTCGCGCACGACCTCCGGATCGCCGAGCAGGTATCCGATGCGTAGGCCCGCAAGGGAGAACGCCTTCGAGAAGGTGCGCAGCAAGACCAGGTTCTTGTGGCGGGCCATGTGCGGACGCATGGTGTGCCGGCTGAACTCGAAGTAGGCCTCGTCCACCATCACGATCGCATCGGTCGAATCGATCAGTTCGATGAGAAACGACTCGTTGGCCAGACCGCCGGTGGGATTGTTGGGGTTCGCGACGATGATGATGTCGATGTCGCCTTCGCGAACACGAGACAGGACGGCTTCCTCGTCGATGGCGAAGTCGCGACTGCGCGGGAAGCGCACGATCGCGGTTCCCGTCGACTCCGCGTCGATGGCGTACATCGAGAACGTCGGCGGCATGTCGAGCAGCGTCCGGCCGGGCCCGCCCCACGCGAGCAGCAGGTCGAAGATGAGCTCGTCGCCGCCGTTGCCCACGAGCACGTTCTCCGGCTCGAGACCGTTTGCCTCGGCGATCAGCTTCCTGAGTTCGTGCGCCGTCGGGTCCGGGTAGCGGTTGAATCGGAACTCGGTCACCCGCTCGGCCAGCTTGCCGAGCACCTCGCCGGGCAGGTTGAGCGGGTTCTCATTGCTGGCGAGCATGACCTCGGCTCGCACGTCCTTGGCGTCATACGGCACGAGCGCGTCGAGCTCGGGCCGAGAAGGTCGGAAGCTATCCATGCTATTCGCGCTCCTCGGCGTCTGCGAACTCGTCTTCGTACTCGCCCAAGCGGGCGTCCTCAAGTGCGTCGAGGCGCAACGATACCGCGCGCCCGTGCGCCCACAGGCCTTCCTTGTCGGCGATCTCCATCACTGTCGGCCCGTCCATCTCGAGTGCCTCGAAGCTGTAGCCGAGGACGCTCGACTTCTTCACGAAGTCGTCGACTGACAGAGGGCTCGAGAAACGAGCGGTGCCACCGGTCGGCAGGACGTGATTCGGCCCCGCTACGTAGTCTCCGACGCTCTCCGGCGTCCACGGACCTAAGAAGATAGCGCCCGCGTTGCGAATCGAGCCGAGAAGCTCGTAGGGCTCGGCCATCTGCACCTCGAGGTGCTCGGGCGCGATGAGGTCGGAGGTGTCGAGCGCCGTGACGATGTCGGGGCAGACCACGACGAGACCGTTGTCGGTCAGCGAGCGCGCGGTGATATCGCCACGCGGCGACTCCTCGAGGAGGATCTGCAGGGCCTCGTTCACGAGGTCGGGCAGCTCGGGGTCGGTCGTGACGAGGTAGGTGGCCGCGCGTGGATCGTGCTCCGCCTGGGCCATCAGATCGATCGCGACGAAGGCAGGCACCGCAGAGCCGTCGGCAAGCACGAGGACCTCAGAGGGCCC
>DATHUB010000187.1:0-11606 GCA_035462695.1 Coriobacteriia bacterium
GGCGGGGACCGGGTATGAGCCTGCCGAGACCGACGCGCGGATTCCCATCTTCCCCGACCTGTTCATCTCCGGGCTGACCGCCATGGTGTTGCTGCTCTGCCTCTACTCGGTTCTGTGCATCTTCCTGCCCGCGGGACTCGACGTTCGCGCAAATACTTTCGCCGCACCGGCCGACCTGAAGCCCGCCTGGTACTTGCTCTTCCTCTACGAGGGCCTTCGTTCCGCCGCGCCCATTGCGAGGGCGCTGGCGCCCCTTCTGCTGATCCTTCTCATCGCGGCGCTGCCGTTCCTCGATCGGAACCCCTCCCGTGAGCTGAGGCACCGGCCCTTCGCGCTCGTACTCGGAGCTCTTCTGGTCGCCGTCACGCTCGGCCTGTCCTATCTCGGATGGACGGGATAGCGATGGACGACCGGACACGCCGCACCCGGCTTCGCGACCTCGACCTCGGCAAAGCGCTCCTCAAGCTGATCCTTGCCTCAGTGCTGCTCAACGGGCTCATTCTCGCGGCCTTCCTCACCAGCACGCCCGAACGAAGCCCCGCGTCGGTTTGGACTGCTCTCGCATACCAGGCGAGGTTCAGGCTCGACCCGGTCGATCCGGAGGCAGACAGAGCGGAGCTCGCCCGGATGCACCTCGGCTCGGCCGACATATCTACTCCCGAATGCGTGGCCTGCCACGGCAGCATGCTCGACTCGCCGGTCGCGTTCCACCGCATACACCTGAAGAACGAACTGATCCCCGGCCTCGAGTGCAACGACTGTCACCGGAAGATCGACCTTCAGCCGAGGGGAAACGAGGCCGTCGTCGAGTGGGTCGACGTCGGCTTCTGCAAGCGATGCCACTCCGCATTCCCGGTCGAGAGCGGCTCGATGACCCCCTTGGACTTCGAGATCGACTGCACTATGTGCCACTCGGGCAGTCACGCCTTCCGACACGAGTCACGCTACCTGTCGCAGATCATCGCTCCCCGCGAGTGCAAGGGCTGTCACGGTGGGCGGGTGCTGCCATGGGACCCGCTTCACGAACAAGCGGACTGGCTTCAAGTACACGGAACCGAGGCGCTCCGCTCCGGCAACAAAGACTGCTTCGCCTGTCACGACTTCGGGCTCAAGTTCTGCGACACGTGCCACGAAAAGAAGCCGCCCTCCCACAGCCCCCAGGACCGGTGGAAGAACGTGCATCGTGAGGCGGCCCGCGCAGACACGCGCGCCTGCTACACCTGCCACAAGCTCGACTTCTGCCGGCGCTGCCATCTGAGTCACGAGGAGGGGTGGAAGGAGAAGCACCCGTCAGTGGTGAAGAGTCGCGGCTCAAAGAGCTGCGAGAGATGCCACAGCCGCTCCTTCTGCAGCTACTGCCACACGGATTTCTCGGCGGGTGCTGAGGATACGAGCACGGCTCCTTAGCAGGCCTTAAGGTGCTCACAGAACCCTAACAAGACAGCAACTGCGTGCGAACCTGACCCGGGCGAAACAGGGCGATATTCTCTCCAGGATTCCAAAAGCCATCTGGCTCGAATCGTTTTGGAGGCGTAGGACGATGTCACTCATCCTAGCGGGCGTTCTCATCATCGGCGGACTCGTAGGCGCTATCGCAGTTGCCGTTGGAGTCCCGCTTCTGTTCGGCGTCATGGCGTACGACGTCATGGAGTCGCGCAAGACCTCTCCGGTTCCCGTGAAGGACCATCGTCTGCGCATCGCAGCCGAGCGTGGCGTCGCCCGCGGCTTCGTCCTCGCCGGCGGCCTCTTCTGGTCGGTCGCCAGCTTCGCGGGGCTGTACTCGTTCCGTGAGAGCGGCGTCGGCTACGCATTGCTCGGCGCGTTCTTCCCGCTCGTAGCGGTGCTCGCCACCCTCGCGATCGGCTGGTACTACGAGCGGGTCGTCTCGGCGCTGCTGCTGCTTGCCGCGTTCGGCGTCGTCGTCTGGGGAGTTATCTACCAGTTCGAGGTCGGCGTGTGGATGATCATGACCTTCGCACTCATCGGCCCGATGCTCACCGCCTCCGTTCTCTTCTGGCTCGCTCGCCGGGACCACGAGGCCTACGAACTCGCGACCGAGACGCGCCTCGAGCTTGCTCCGGTCTTCGCGGCCAGGAGTTCGATCAGCTAGCTTTGCTCCGCCCACGCAGAGCTGATAGTGAAGGGCCGGCCAAGACGCCGGCCCTTTGCGTTGCGCGTGACAACGCGGCGAGAGGAACCCCGGTGCTCTCGGCGACCCGCTGGGGAGCAGCCCGACGTGGCAAGCCGCGGGAAGAGGGAATGCATTCACAGAAGCTAGGGGCAACGAGTGATGGACGGATGCGCGGCCGCGCAACAGGCCGTCGGAGCGGAGGCAGGGATGGATTCCGAAACGATTCGCAAGCTGGACGTGCTGGCGCGGATAGAGGAGACGCTCGCCGAGGTACTCCGGGACAACGTGGAGCGCGCGCAGAGCGACGATGTGCGTGCGCACATGGTGCGGCTGGCGAGCAGTCACCAGTGGCATGCGCAGGCTCTTGTCGGCATGGAGGGCATCGAGGCGACGCAGTCCGAGTGGATGGACCGCGAGATGGACAACCTGCGGCGGCGCGTGGAGGCTGCGCGCGACTACGGAGACTTCATGGACACGCTGAGTAATGTGGAGCGCGAGGAGAGCACCCGGATCGAGGAGCTTCTCGGCGATCCGCTCGATGAACAGATCGAGCACATGCTCGCCGCCGCCAAGCGCGACATCGACATCGACGCGAACATCTTCCTGAAGCAGGCGGAAGCTCTCGGGCACGCATAGGGAAAGCCGTCTGCAATTGGATTAGGAGTTTTCGCGCAGAGTGTGTATAGTGCCGAATACGAGTCAAAGAGTGGCTCGGATGTTTGCGGCGTCAGTTCCGCTCTCATGTGCGGAAAGACGCCGCTTTTTGTTGCCCTGCGGGGCAGAGATTGGATGGGTTTTCATGGCTTCAGGTACCGTTAAGTGGTTCAACCCTGACAAGGGCTACGGCTTCATCTCGCGCGAAGATGGCGACGACGTGTTCGCTCATTTCAGCGAGATCCAGGGCGACGGCTTCAAGACCCTCGACGAGGGCCAGGCTGTTGAGTTCGACGTTTCCACCGGAAACAACGGCAAGCTTCAGGCGACCAACATCCGCAAGGCTTAATTGCCCTGCTGGATAGCCTGCTAGTACTGCCTGCAACAACATGAATGCACGAAAGGCCCCGCTTCGGCGGGGCCTTTCTCATTCCGCGGCCCGAGTCGGGCTAACAGAAACCTAACAAGAACCGGACTTGCTACAAACCCACCGTGTCTCCCGCGAGGCAATACTTGGAGTGCAAGGAGGTCTTCACGGTTCCTCCTCCAAGATGAAATGCGTGACTCGTTGGGAGATGAGTAGAGATGTTGGTTTTGGCAGCGATCCTGATCCTGATTCCGTTCGTAGCACTGATCGGTCTGGCGGTAGCGGGTTCGCTGTCTCTCTTCGGCATCTTCCACGAGGCACGCGATTTCGTGGCCGAGCAGAAGCTTTCCTCAGCGGAGGCTGCCGAGCCGGCGCTCGCAGGCGAGCCCCTCGCAATCTAGGGGCGAACAAGATCCCGGCAGATCTGCCGCGAGCGCAAACGGAAGGGACCGCCATGGCGGTCCCTTTTCGCGTCCTGAGCGCTCGGCAGCTAGTACGGGACCTTCTCGGGCCACTCCTCCCACTCCGCAAAGACCGCGCGGGCCTCGTCGGCGAGAAGGCGCTCGGCAGGAAGAGAGCGCTCCGTCCAGGGAAGACCCAGCTCGGCGTAGAGGACGGCATCGTCGAAGCCGATCCGCGCGGCGTCCTCGGTGGTATTCGCGTAGAACAACCGGGAGATGCGCGACCAGTAGATGGCCGAGAGGCACATCGGGCAAGGCTCGCAGGTCGTATACATCACTGCACCCTCGAGTGAGAAGGTGCCGAGTGCCCTGCAGGCCTCCCGAATCGCGACGATCTCGCCGTGCGCGGTGGGATCGTTGACGCTCGTCACTTGATTCCAGCCCTCGCCCACGATGCGGCCGTCTTTGACGACGATCGCTGCGAACGGGCCGCCGCTGCCCCCGGACATATTCGCCCGGCTGAGGTCGATAGCGCGGCGCATGAAGTCCTCGTCGTGGTCCATGCCGCACTCCTCCCGAAGATTTCGCGCTCGTGATGTGGATTGTCGCAGAAGTGCGCCTAGGTCCGCCGGATCGCAAGTGTGGCGACGTCGTCGGCCATCTCGCCATCGGCGAACTCGACTGCGTCGTCGATGATGCCGTCGGCAATCTCGGCGGGCGTCGAGCCAGCGCGCGCTCCGAGCCGACCGAACACGCGCTCCTCGCTGAACTGCTCGGCGCCGCGGCGCGCCTCGATGAGGCCGTCCGTGTAGAGGAAGAGCACACTCCCTCGATCCAGCACCGTCTCCGCGTTGGAAAAGCGCACCCGGCCGAAGGCTCCCACGAGCGGGCCAGTCTGAGGAAGCTCCAGCACATCGCCGGCGGGCGTCACGATCGCACCCGTGCAGTGTCCCGCGTTGCAGTAGCGCAGGTCGCCGGTCTCGCGGTTGAGCTCCGCGTAGAAGACCGTGGCGAAGACGTCGTCGGGCGAGCTGTGCAACAGGATCCGATTGGCCAGGCGCATGACGTCGGCAGGCGACTTCTCTTCCTCGATAGCGTGAGCACGAATGGTGTTCTTCACGAGGGACGTCAGGACAGCCGCGTCGATGCCCTTGCCCGAAATGTCTCCGATCGTGATACCGATCGTCTCGCCCTCCAGCTCGAACAGGTCGTAGAAGTCACCGCCCACTACGCTCGCGTCGCTGGCGGACTGGTACGTGTGCGCGAAATCGATCCCGTTGATGTGGGTCGGGAGCGCAAGCAGGGCCTCCTGCAGCTTCTCGGCGATCCGGCGCTCACGCTCGTACAACTGGGCGTTTGCCATCGCGAGCGACAGCGATGCACCCAAACGCTCAGCGAAGTCGATCACGGTAGCGCTGAAGGCGACCGGCGCGGAGTGGTAGTGGAAGCCGAGCACGCCGACCACTTCGTCGCGGATGATGAGCGGGATGTCGAGGACGCTGCGCACGCCGGTCGACTCCAGCGCCTCGGCCCACTCGGGGAAGTCCTTCACGTCGTTCACGACCACAGGTGCGCGGGTGATCGCCGAGAGCTCGGCGGCCGGAAGCCGCTCCGAGGAGATCACGCTCCCCCGGGCTTCTCGGCGATCGCTGCTCGACTCGTAGACCTCCCACTCGCCCTCGTGCCGGAGATTGAGGGCGACCCATTCGCAGCCCGAGGCCTCCGAGGCATCGCTGATGATCTGGTGCAGGATCGCATCGAAGTCGAGGGTTGAGTGGATGAGCACATCAAGCTCGCCCAACGCCTCTGACAGCTGAACCCGCCGCACACGGTCGGTAACGTCCACGAGTGAGAACACGAACGCGCGCACGGCGCCGTCTGAGCCCTTGATCGGGGTGAGGGTCCAGTCCCAGTAGCTGACCCCCCGCCACTTCTGATACTCAAAAACAAAGGGCTTCTCCTTGAACTCGACGGGCTCCCCCGTCTCCCGTGCCTGGCGGAAGATCGCCTCGTTTTCCGCGTTGGGGAAGAGCTCGAAGTGGTTCTTGCCGATCATCTGTTCTTTCGTCATCTGGCAAGCGTCTGCGTACGTCGAATTCACCAGCACGAAGTTGAAGTCGCAGTCGAGGTAGACCAACGACGCCTCGCGCGCGTTCTCCATGACGGCGACGAGCGCCTCACGCTCCTGCTCCGGAGTCCCAATGGCGTCGCGTGTTATGTCGCCCGGGCTTCCCGGCACGGCTCTCCCTACTCGGTTCGCTTGATGGCGAGAATGACGACGTCGTCTTTGATGACGTTATCCGAGAAATCGAGCGTAGCCGCGAGCAGCCGTTCGGGAATCTCGCCGAGACTTGACTCGGCGAGCTCAACGATCGCTTCACATACGCGTGTCTCGCCGAAGAGCTCGCCGTCGGCACGCGCCTCGGTGAGGCCATCGGTGTAGAGGACCATGAGATCTCCCACTTCCAGCTTCATCTCCGAGGTAGCAAACCGCGCTTCTTCGAACCCTCCGAGAATGCTCCCGCCGCGCTCGATCAACTGGGTGACGCCCTTGTCGTGCAACACCACGGGCGCAGGGTGGCCGGCCGAGCAGTACCGGCAGTTCCCCGTGAGTAGGTCGATCACACCGAGGAAGAGCGTGGCGAACATACCGGAGGGCGAGGAGCGGAAGAAGAGCGTGTTGACGTGGTCGAGTATCCACGCCGGATCACTGCTCTCATAGGCGTAGGCGCGGACGCCGTCACGGACGAGCGAAGTCAGTCGAGCGGCTTCGAGACCCTTCCCCGAGATGTCGCCAACGATGAACACAGCCGTATCGTGACCTATCGGGAAGACGTCGTAGAAGTCGCCCCCGACGTTGGCCACGTCGAGCGCCGGCCGGTACAAGTGCGCGGTCTGGAGACCCCGCACCGGCTCGGGCGGCGCCAGAATCGCCTGCTGCAGCGTCTCGGCGATCGTCCTCTCTCGCTCGAAGGCACTCGCACTGTCCAACGCCAAGGTGACCACGTTCATCAGCTTGGCCGCGAAGTCCGAGTGCGCGTCGGTGAAGCGAACGCGGTCCTGCCGGCGGAGAAAAGCCGCCACGCCGATCAGCTTTCCGCGGGCCACAAGCGGCAGGAGAAGGAGCGAGTCGTAGGGGATCTTCCCGGCTATCTCCGGCTCATCGAAGTACCCGCTGTGGGCTATGTCGTGCAGGATGAGGGGGCGGGGCCGCTCAGTCATCTCCTTGCTGAGCGTGAGCTGCTTGTCCGAGTAGTACCTTCCAAGCCAGTTCGGTGGTGCGTCTCTGGCCTCCCGGACGATCCAGCCGCCCTCGGCTCTCCACACCAGCACGGCCGCGTCCGCTTCAAGGCCGGGAGTCACCAGATCGACGACCCGCGAAGCAATGGCATCGACATCGAGCTGCGCTCCAATGTCGGCTCCGATGTCGGTCAGGGCGTTGTTGAGCCGTTCCCGCTCTCGCGCCTCGGTGACGTCCTCTCCCACGACGACCACATTGGCTACGGATCCGTCGTCAGAGAGAATCGGTGCCGCTGAGATCTGGATCGTGCGCCGCAGTCCGTCGACTCCGGCAATCTGCACCGCTCTGCCCATGACCGGCTTTCCAGTCTGTGCGGCTACATACCTCGGCCAGTCCTCGAAGGTCATAGGCCGCCCAGTCTCGGCGTCCCACGCTTGGGGCGGCGGTCCGGGCGGTATCTGGTCGGTGTTCGTTCCCGGGAAGCCCCAGATGGAGCGACCCACCTCGTTCATCTCAATCGGCCTAGCGTCAGAGTCGAACAGTGCGACCCCCACGGGCATCGAATCGATGAGTGCTCTCAGCCGCGTCTCGCTGTCGCGGATTGCCCGCTCGACTCTGTATCGCTCGAATGCTTCGACCATAGCGGGTGCCATCGAATCAAGCGCTCGAACATCCAGTTCGGTATAGGGCTGGACGCGATTCCCCAACGCCACAATGCCCACGACGCGCTCGCCTGAGCGGAGGGGTGAGGCGAGGAACTTCTCAAGCGGGGGGTGCCCTTGCGGGGTGCCCGTACTGGCCGCGTGAGACGAGGGGTCGTTCGTGCAGAGCGAACTCCCCGTCGTGATGACGTGACCGTAGAGCCCGTGAAGCGGGAAGTCCCCGGGCGGGCGACGATGCCCAGTCTGGTCGTACATTGTGCAAAGCTCCCAGCCAGGGTCACTTAGCGCGATGTCGTGGAGAAACCCGTCTTTGCCGATCTCACCGATGAACCCGAACTCGCTGCCGAGTACGCCTTGCGCGACCTCAAGACACCTGCGCCCGAGTTCCTCTTCACTTTCTGCAGCGAGCCCGGCCTGCAGAATCCTGGTGATGCCCTCTTCGATCGATGCCTGTCGCCTGAGTACGTCCTCGGCCGCCTTGCGTTCGCTCACGTCGTCGAAGACCGTGACGAAACGGCCCCGTGCGGGACTGTAAGCCGACACCGAGAACCAGCGTCGAAGAGGCTCGGAATACTGCTCGAATCGGAGGGGCTCGCCGGTGAGCGCAACGCGGCCATACGCCCCTATCCAGTCCGCCGGATCATTCTCGATTCCGGGGAGTACCTGGGTGACTCGCTTCCCGGCGATCTCGCTCGCCTGCAATCCGCTGAGTTGCTCGAACGCCTGGTTGACCTCCAGGAAGATGTAATCGACAGGCTGTCCAGAATCATCGACAACGATCTCGTGCAGAGCGAATCCATCGATGAGGCTGTTGAACAGGGTTCGATACTTCTCCTCGCTGCTTCGTACACGCTCGAAGAGTCGCGCGTTCTCGAGGCCGATCCCGAGCGAACTCGCGATTGCCGAGTAGAAGTCGATCTCTGCGGCGTCAAGCGAATGGGGCTCGTCCCAGCCGAGCGTGATGGCCCCGAACACATCCGAGCGACCGCGTACCGGCAGTACCAGAAGGCTTCGCAGAGTGATGCCATGGCGCCGATACGCAGCCTGGACCTTCTCCGGGACCTCTCTGATCGAGGCGTCCTCATAGGCGACGATCGTATCTTCGGCGACGGCACGCGACACGGCGAAGTCGTCAGTCAGCTCGATGCCGTCTGCGAACTCCTCGTAGAACTCCCGAGGAAATCCGAATCCTCCGACGGGAAACAGGCGCGGCTCTCCGTCGTCGTCGGTCGCCCACAAGGTTGCAACCGTCACATTCAGCCGCTCTGCAATGTAGCCGAGAGCCGCGTCCGCGACCGCGTAGGGCTCCAGCTGGGACAGTGCCAGGCGCGACACCTCATGCAAGGCCCGCACCCGCTCGAGCAGAAGCGTGCTCGTCACCCCGGCCTCGAGTTCCTGCTCCTGCGTCTTGGGACGGGCAATCCCTTCAGAACCGGGGCCGGGCGGAGGACTGGCGTCTTTCTCGGTGGAAGCATCGTCTGCCATGTCCGCCATGCCGACCCTCCCCGAAGTCACTCAAGCGTCACGTTTTCCAGAGTGCGGTGCCGGCAGAATCGCCGACTGGGTAGCCCTGCTCACGAGAGTCGTTATCTCACTCGGCTTATTCCCATTAACTGGCGGGTACACTGGCAGCACGTGCCCACGGTGAAGAGAGCGCATTGGCGAAGAAACAAGCACAGAAGCAGCGGCAGTTCGACTGGATGACCTACTCAAAACCCGCCCGCATACTGACCGACGCGCAAGAGGAGTCGTTGTCCGCAGGGCTGCTCCAGCCCCTTCTCTCAGCGATCATCGCGGACCCGTCGATGCGACTCGACATTCGAGCGCGATCGGCCAACCTCTACTACCGGGGTTCGAGCCTTCTACGCCTGACCGGTGAGCCGATGGTCGCCGAATTCGAGCCGGCAGGCGGCGGCGCACTCGAGCGCGTCTCGCTCACGACGCCGAGCGACGTCGAGGCTCTTCTCGGCCGTACCGTCGATGCCAGAGACGCCGTAGATCGGCATCTGACCGCGGGGGAGGCCCCTGCGCGGCGGGCTGTCCTGCTGGCGGTGGCCGATGCAAACGGCGGCGGGGACCTGTTCGCGAGCGAGTACGTGGTCGTCGATCTCGAGTACACCTACGGCAAGCGCCGATACGACCTGATTGCGATCAAGCGGACCGAGGGGGTCACGGGACCCGGCGGATTCTCGAATCCCCGTCTTGCCTTCGTCGACGTGCGCTGCCGCGAGCAGGGTCTCGGCGGCGCCAACAGTCTGGAGGCGGTGGGTGGAGACCTCGCTGACTTCACCAAGGCGGTTGGGGGCAGCCACCTCGAACGAGCCAAGCTGGAACTCGCCGAACTCATCGCGCAGAAGGTCCGGCTCGGCTTGCTCCCCCAAGAGCTCGACATGCGCGCGCTCGACCACGGCCTTCCGGAGCTACTCGTCGCCTTTGTGGGCTACGAGAAGCTCGTCGAGCGCGACAGCGACTCGGCGATAATCGCCTTGCACGAGCGGCTCTCGTCACGCCACTTCCCCACCGAGCACCGCTTGCGCTTCGTCG
This sequence comes from Coriobacteriia bacterium, assembly GCA_035462695.1. Classification (GTDB taxonomy): domain Bacteria; phylum Actinomycetota; class Coriobacteriia; order Anaerosomatales; family PHET01; genus DATHUB01. The sequence goes on from DATHUB010000187.1 coordinate 10,001, forward strand.
ATCTGCCACCCGCCGTGGCGGACAAGGCCAAGGGGCCGGACGCCGAACTCATGATCCGTTGCGACGATCTCATGACGTACCGGCAGCTCAAGGAGTACCGCCTGCGTGGGCGGCAGTAGCGCGTACCCCGACGGCTGGACCGCGAGCGTCTGTGCAAGACAGCCCGGAAAGCTGGCAGTTGGCGGCTGATATGCTTACTAACCCATGTATTAGTCTTGAATTGCCGGCGTTGATTTGACTGCGTGCCACCAGCGCGCTGCTGCACGTCATCAAGCCAGAGGAGCATCTTCGTGAACAGACATCCCGGTACTGTCCTTCGCGCCGCGCTGAGCTTCGCGCTCGTGATTTCGCTGAGCGTCCCCACGTACGCAGGTGCGGCGCGACCTGAGAGCGAGACAGGTGGAGTCACTGCCGCCCACCGGAGTCGCGCTGATCTGGCCAGCAGCAGCGGAACCTCAGGCAGAGTCCTTGTCGCATACAAACCGGGCAAGCGCTCCGAGGCCGTCGCTAGCGCTAAGTCACGAGGCGCTTCTCTCGTAAGCACCTCCGAGCGATCCGGCTTCGTCGTCGTCAAGACGCCAGCGAGCACGAGCGACAAAGCGTTCGCGGCACAGATCGCCAAGCAGGACGGCGTCAAGTACGCCGAGCCGGTCTACACCCGTCGTGCTGCCTTCAGCTTCACCGCAACCGACACGTACTACCCGATGCAGTGGGGACTCGAGCGCGTGGGTGCCGAGGCTGCTTGGGATGTAACCCGTGGCGCCTCGACGGTGAAGGTAGCAGTGATCGACTCAGGGGTTGATGCCGGCCATCCCGAGCTTGCATCGCAGGTCGACACAGCAAACGACTACGACTTCGTCGACGACGACGCCGTCGCCAACGATGCGAACGGCCATGGCACACACGTGGCCGGCATCATCGCTGCCGAGACTGACAATGCGACCGGCGTCGCCGGTCTGGCGAATGAGAGCACCCTTCTGCCCGTGCGGGTACTCGACGCGGCGGGCAATGGCGATACTCCCGCAATCGTGAACGGCATCCGCTGGGCGGCCGACCATGGCGCCCGCGTAATCAACATGTCCCTAGCCGGCGGCGACTTCTCTCAGGCCGAGTACGACGCGGTCCAGTACGCCCGCGGCAAGAACGTTGTCGTGGTCGCAGCGGCAGGCAACAATGCGGACTGGCCGGTCTCGTACCCGGCCCGCTACCCCGGCGTGATCGCCGTCGGTTCGATCGACAACGCTGACGCGCTCTCGTACTTCAGTAACATTGGCGCGCAAATCGACTTGGTTGCTCCTGGCGAGGACATCCTCTCAACCTATCCGCTTGCACTCACTTCCACTGCGTTCGGTCAGAACGGCTACGAGATGAAGTCGGGGACCTCGATGGCGGCCCCGCATGTAGCCGCCGCTGCAGCTCTCGTCGCTGCCAAGAACACATCTTGGACGCCCGATCAGATCGAGGGCACGCTCAAGACCACGGCCGACGACAAGGGGCCAGCCGGGCGCGATTCCGCCTTCGGCTGGGGTGTCGTGCGCCCAGACCAGGCGCTCGCGGCTGTTGCCCCGTCCGATCTCCCGAGCATCGGCGACGACAATATTCCCGG
>DATHUB010000188.1:0-3751 GCA_035462695.1 Coriobacteriia bacterium
ACAGCCACACGAACGGCAGCTGCAGCGAGTAGCCGGGGTTGGCGTGCAGCCATGCCCCGAGAGGCCCGAAGGCGACCCACCACTCGCAAACCACCGCATAGCCGAGCGCCGCGACGCCCGCTACCGCCGCGATTGCTGTGACCGTCAGCCGCTTGCGCAGGAACCACGCGATCGTCACGCACAGCATGAGCGTCCAGAGGAACCACAAGGTGCTTGTCGGCGCGCAGAGCAGGTACTGCTTCAGCAGCGTCACCGGGGTGATGGGGCTGAGGTCCACGAGGCGCATGGTCGTCCACAGCGCGTAGGGGATCGCCAGGCGCTTCAGCCGGGTCGCGAGCCAGGATGGCTCGGCGTAGTCGGCGCACCTGACGTTCAAGAAGCCGGAGAGCGCAAAGAAGAACGGGACAGCCCACGAGAAAGCGAGGTCGTTAACGACCCCGCGATACGGGGAGACGTGGAAAGCCACGATGGAGAAGGCGGCCACGACTCGAGCCCAGTCGAAGCCGGTGATGCGTTGCTTCATGGTGGGATAGTACGACAGGAAGGGGGTTGGCGGGGCAGCAATCCGACGGCGGCCGACTGATATAATTCGACCGCGCTGGCCGCCAACGTCTACTCCAGCCAGCTCCTCACACCTGCCTCACGGCCTCGCACAGGCCGAGTATGGGAGACCTCGTGACTGCCTACGTTCACCCCACCGCCGTCGTCGGCGACAACTTCAAGCCGGCGCCCTTCACGCTCATCGATGACGAGGTCAAGATCGGCGACAACGTCATTCTCGGCACGGGGACGCACATCCGCCACAAGGCCGTTATCGGCGACAACGTGCTCATCGGAGACCACGTCACGATCCAGGACGAGGCAGTAATCGGCTCCGGGACGGTCATCGCCGACGGGGCCGTCGTCGGCAAGCGTCCGATGCTCTCGCCGACCTCGACTGCGAAGCGCGACAAGCTGCCCGGCCTGGTGGTGGGCGAGCGCTGCATGATCGGAACGAACGCGATCTTGATGTCCGGTAGCACGCTAGGGGACGGCACCATCGTGGGCGATGGAGCCGCCATCAGGGAGCGCTGCGCCATCGGCGACAAGGTGGTCGTGGGCCGGGCGGTCACGGTCGAGAACGACACGACGATCGGCGACCGCACCAAGATCCAGGCGGGCGCCTACATCACCGCTTACGTGACCATCGAAGAGGACGTCTTCATCGCGCCTATGGTCGTCACCACCAACGACAACTACATGGGGCGCACCGAGAAGCGCCTCGCCGAGATGCGCGGTGCCACCATCAGACGCGGAGCACGTATCGGAGGGGGCGCGCACATCCTGCCCGGCATCGAGATCGGCGAGGAGGCGTTCGTGGCCACGGCATCGGTCGTCACCAAGGACGTCCCGTCCCGCACGGTCGTGATGGGCACGCCAGCGCGAGTGGTGCGCGATGTCCCCGCCGAGGAGCTGCTCGAGAACCAGTAGCCACGAGTTCCTCACCTCCTCCCTGCAAGCCATCCGTTCATCACCGAGAGCCCCTTCACGCCTGTTCGGCGCGCCCGATTGGGGGCAAGGTGTTGACAGCACAAGTGCGTCTCGCGTTATGGGGCGTCGTCGCCCGGCACCGACGACGCCCAACACGCACCCACTCCGCCTGCAAACGCCATCACACGATGACTCTCTCCCCGAGGCCCCGTCCCATGCGGGGCCTCACCCCTGCCGGCGACAGTTCGCATGCCGAAGACCGCCCGTTGGATGACGCCCCCCGCGCTCTGCCGCATAATCGACTCCTACGTGCCGAGACGAGAGCGAGAAGCGGAGCGACGTGACACTGAAAGAGCGCATCGAAAGCGGCGAGGCGGTCTACGGCGTGGTCGGGCTCGGTTACGTGGGCCTGCCGCTGGCGGTCGAGATGGCCTCGGCCGAGCACAGGGTCATCGGATTCGATGTCGTCGCCGACAAGGTGACCCAGGTGAACGCCGGCACGAGCTACATCGGCGACGTGCCCTCGGAGCGCATCGCGCCGCTCGTGTCAGGGGGCCTCATCGAGGCGACCACGGACTTCTCGCGAATCGCCGAGTGCGACGCCGTCGCGATCTGCGTGCCCACACCGCTCGACGCGATGAAGGAGCCCGACGTCAGCTACATGGTGTCGGCCGCCGAGCAGATCATGCCGCACCTCAAGCCGGGCGTCCTCGTGACGCTCGAGTCGACGACCTACCCGGGCACCACCGAGGAGGTCCTGCAGCCGATCCTCGAGCGCAGCGGCCTGAAGGTAGGGGAGAGCATGTTCCTCGCGTTCTCTCCCGAGCGCGTCGACCCCGGCAACACGTCGTTCTCGACCAAGAACACCCCGAAGGTGGTCGGTGGCGTGACGCCCGAGTGCACGGAGGTCGCGTCCGCTTTCTACGGCAGCTTCCTCGACAGCGTCATCCCGATGTCGTCGACGCGGGCCGCCGAGATGACCAAGCTGCTCGAGAACATCTTCCGCTGCGTAAATATCGCGCTCGTCAACGAGCTGCTCGTGCTCTCCGAGCGCATGGGCATCGATATCTGGGAAGTCGTCGACGCCGCCAAGACCAAGCCGTTCGGATTCATGCCGTTCTACCCCGGTCCCGGTCTGGGTGGGCACTGCATCCCGATCGACCCGTTCTACCTCTCGTGGAAGGCGCGCCAGTACGACTTCCATACCGAGTTCATCGAGCTCGCAGGCAAGGTGAACGAAGACATGCCGTACTACGTCGTTACGCGCCTCATGGATGCGCTGAATCGGGTCGGCATCGCGCTCTCGAAGTCCCGGGTGCTGGTGCTTGGCATCGCGTACAAGTCCGACATCGACGACATGCGCGAGAGCCCGGCCATCCGCACGACGGAGCTCCTCCTCGGAAAAGGGGCCGACGTTACCTACCACGACCCGTACGTGGAGAGCTTCGAGGTGGGGGGCAAGCGGATCGAGCGGCGGGAGCTGACCGAAGAGGTCCTCTCGGCGGTCGATGCTGTCCTCGTCATCACCGCGCATCACGGTGTCGACTACGCACTGGTTGCCGAGAAAGCGCCCCTCGTGCTGGACACTCGCAACGCGCTCAAGGACTTTCACTCGGACAACATCGTCCGGCTCTGACGGCGACAGTGCGTCAGCGAGTCCTAGAGCGCTTCATACTGCTGGCGGATAGACCCTCGCAACGATCATTCATATGCTGAGTGGGAGTTAATGGGACTCACGCGTGCTTCTTCGGGAGGTGCGTGAGAGCATCTCGATGCTTTGTTACGACCCCGGGGGGCCGCACGGGCGGTCCGTTTGAGGCCGCTTCTTGGTCTCAGGGAAGCGGTACAGAATGAGCCTTAGCGCCTATCTCCGACGCAGCGGCCCGATCTTCATGGTCTTGGCCATGGTCCTGACGATGGCCTTCGCGGCAAGCGCCTTCGGCGCCACTCCCTCAGTCATCGAAGCCAACGGCGAGTCTGCCTGGTCGTACAAGGACCTCGCTGACACCGCCGAGAAGTACGAGGGCGGCTACGCCGCGTTCGACGACACTGAGTTCGCCGGTGACTATGACAGTCCCCACGGCGGCTACGACACCGCAACGAACAAGTGCAAGGTGTGCCACGCCGTTCACCGTGCCGAGGGTGCGTACTACCTGCTTCGTGCCGACAGCCAGGACGACGCTTGTGACTACTGCCCCATCGGCGGTTCGGCTCACTCGTACAAGGTCGTCTACGACCTGAACTCGGCCGGCAAGGCGACCACCAACGGTCACACCATTGG
>DATHUB010000189.1:0-2051 GCA_035462695.1 Coriobacteriia bacterium
GTGTCCGGTCGTCCATCGCTATCCCGTCCATCCGAGATACGACAGGCCGAGCGTGACGGCGACCAGCAGTGCTCCGAGTACGAGCGCGAAGGGCCGGTGCCTCAGCTCACGGGAGGGGTTTCGATCGAGGAACGGCAACGCCGCGATGAGAAGGATCAGCAGAAGGGGCGCCAGCGCCCTCGCAATGGGCGCGGCGGAAAGAAGGCCCTCGTAGAGGAAGAGCAAGTACCAGGAGGGCTTCAGGTCGGCCGGTGCGGCGAAAGTATTTGCGCGAACGTCGAGTCCCGCGGGCAGGAAGATGCACAGAACCGAGTAGAGACAGAGCAGCAAGACCATGGCGGTCAGCCCGGAGATGAACAGGTCGGGGAAGATGGGAATCCGCGCGTCGGTCTCGGCAGGCTCATACCCGGTCCCCGCCATCGTGATCTCCGGCTCGGTGTTTGTCAGCTCAGTCACAGCGGCCTCGAGATTCCCTGCCTGCGCACCATCCAGAAGTGCGCGAGCAGCAGCGCGGTGAGTACCGCGGGGAGCAGCATGATGTGACTCGCGTAGAAGCGAGTGAGCGCAGCAGCGCCCAGGTCTCGGCCGCCCGTGGCAAGCCCAACGAGCAGCGAGCCGAGAAGCGGCACTTCCCCGATCAGAGCGAGGACGGACTTGGTGGACCAGTAGCCGCTCTGCTCCCACGGCAGCAGGTCGCCCGTCACGGCGAACGCCATCGTCACGGCGAGCAGCAGCACCCCGACGACCCAGTTGAACTCGCGGGGGTGCTTGTACGAGCCCGTCACGAAGACCCGGATCATGTGAACGACCACCAAGGCGATCATCAGCCGAGCGCCCCACACGTGGATCGAGCGAATCAGCCAGCCGTAGTGGACGTAATTCGAGATGTAGAAGACGCTCGCGTACGCCTTGTCCGGCGTGGGTTGGTAGTAGAACGCCATGAAGACGCCCGAGAGCGCCTGCAGAATCGCCGAGAAGAACGCGAGTCCGCCGAAGCAGTACCAGTAGCGGCGAGCCCCAGCCGGCACGGTGCGGGCAGGTCGCACCCGCACGTCGTCGCCCGTGGGGCCGAAGCGGCCGTAGTATTCGCGCCTGATCCTGTCGATGGCCCTAGGCACGGGTGCTCGTCCTCATGACGCGAATCCCGAGACGATGACCTCGCCGTTCACGATCTGGGTGACTGCGGGAACCATGTCGCGCGGTGACGGCCCCATGATCTTGCGGCCGTCGATCTCAAACGAGCTCGCATGACAGGGGCAGTCGAAGCGCCGGGCGTTCTCGTTGTAGCTCAGGGTGCCGCGGGCATGCGGGCACGCGGCGTCGAATGCGAGGGCCTCGGTGTGCGAGGTCTTCACTACGAAGATCTTGTCGTCCCCGTACTCGGCGAGTACCGGCTTGCCGATCTCGAGGTCCGAGAGCCTCGCCACCGGCATCGCTCCCACTTCGGTCAACCCGTCGATCGAACGACCGGGTGGGAGCAGCGCTTGCGTCATCGTCGCGAGCACGAAAAGCCCGGAGGCGCCAAGTGATGCTCCCGCCGCCCAGACGAGGAACGAGCGCCGGTCGAGCGGTGGTGTCGCCCCCGCCGACGCTGCTGCCGCATCGGCTGCCACGGTGTTCGCTTTGCGAGTGTCGTCGCTCATTGCTGTCTCCCAGGCCGACTCACGCGGCCGGCAGTTCGAAACCGAAGGTGGTTCCGCTGTTGGCGCTGGACGTGACTTCGATCTTGGAGCCGTGCGCCTCGACGATCTCCTTGGCGATCGCGAGCCCGAGTCCTGCCCCGCCGCCACCTGCGCGCGCCGCATCGGCGCGGTAGAAGCGCTCGAAGACGCGCGTGAGCTGCTCGGATGCGATGCCGGAGCCTTCGTCGGCGACCTCGAGCAGCACCGCGTCCTCGCGCTTGGTCGCCCGCAGGTGCACCGCCGAGCCGCGCGGCGAGTGCTTGAGCGCGTTGTCGGTGAAGCTCAGGAGCACCTGCACGACCTTGTCGCGGTCTGCGAGCACGCGGGTGTCGCGATCGGTCACGTCGACGTCGAGATCGATGCCGGCCT
>DATHUB010000190.1:0-1941 GCA_035462695.1 Coriobacteriia bacterium
ACGTCAAACGCGATGGTGCTCGCCAACGCCGAGCCCGGGGCTGCGATTCCGCCGGTGAAGGTCCGCCTCGATCGGCTGGTGTCCGACTATCCGCAGTTCATCCTCTATGACTCGCAGTCGTTCAAGGACACCCAGATCGCGATCTTCAACCAAACACTGATCATCTTCTACACCTTCATCGCGATGCTGGCGCTGCCGACCCTGCTCGCTCTGCTGAACACGCTGGCCATCAGCGTCTTGGCGCGTACACGCGAGATAGGGATGCTGCGCGCTGTTGGGGCCACGCGGCGACAGATCCGCGGAATGGTGGTTGCCGAGTCGATGCTGCTGGCTGCCGTGGGCGTGCTATTCGGGATTTCCGGGGGCGTGGCGCTCGGCTACGCGCTCGTCTACGCCATGAACGCCACCGGCTTCGTGATGCCGTACTTCTTCCCGTGGGCGGGCATCGTCACGGCCGTCGTCTCCGGGTTCACCTTCGCGTTGCTGGCCGCGCTCATTCCCTCGCGACAGGCCGCCCGGCTCGACATCGTCACAGCTCTTCACTACGAGTAGTGGTCCGCAGTCGGTGAGTCTCCTGCTGAGACGGCCCTCCGGGGCCGCCTCGCCTGCGTCGACGGTACTACGACAAGCCGAGCCGTTCGCGCACCGCCGCGCTCCGGAGTTCCCGCAAAGCATCGCGTGCGATCCATCGTGCCGCGGCCTCGTCCGGTGTGCCGCCTCTGGCGGGGACTGAGTCCAGGATCTTCTCGGCGGTGACGATCGCTTTCGCGTTACAGCGGCTACTGCGTTTGCCGATCTGTCGCAACGCCCAGTTGACGCCCTTCTTCACGTCGTTGCGCTCGTCGGGTGCCTGCAGCTCGATCAGGCGGAGAAGGGGCTCGAAAGCCGAGTCCTCGGCAGGTTTGTCCTTAACAGCGAGCTGTGCGGCCACGACGAAGCCGGCGCGCTTCACGAAGGTCTCGTTGCGGACGGCCCAGTCGGGCGGAAGCTCCCAAGCGAAGATCGACTGCCAGAGCAGGTTGCCGCAGAGCTGATCGCACGTGTCCCATGAGTCCACGTCGAGCACCCACGACTCCGCTTGCGCGCGTGTGACGAGCGAAGGAGCATCGATCACAGTGGCCATGATCCTCGCTTCATGCACGCCGGAACCCCACAGGATCGCCGCGAGCTGGTGATTCAGCTCCGGGTCACGGCCGAGCTCCCTTTTCGCGTCTCGCGCCAGGCCACGTACTTCAGGCATCGTCACGCCAAGCGTCCCTAAAGTGCTGATTCCGAAACGCCCCATACCCGCGACGTTCTCGGGGTTCGCCCGTGACTGAAGCTCGCCGAGAAGACGCTGGGCGAGTGCTTCTGCCCCACCGTGGACGGCCGACATCTACTCGCCCGTCTCTTGAGCGGGGGCGATCGGCGAGGTGGTCTCGGCGTGCGGTGGCCTGGCCGGGTCCGGCTGCGCGATGGAATGTCGCCACCGGCTGAGGACCGCGAGCGGGACTCCCGCGCGGTATCCGCCGACTACTGCGAGGTTGACGACGGTAGGCCGGACGAGGCCGTATGTGTTCCACACCCGCCGGGAGGTGACGGCTCGAAGCGGGATGCGGGCGATCCGCCCGTAGCGCTTCAGCCTGCCGGCGAACTCCCAGTCCTCCATGACCGGCTGGTCGGGAAAGCCGCCGAGCGCGTCGTACACGGACCGGGGCATGCAGAGTCCCTGGTCGCCATAGGGCCGACGCGACAGGCGCCACCGAAGCGTGCCCAGGGTCGAGATGAGCGCGGCGCGAAGGCCTCCTCCGTCGACCGCGAAGTCGAATGCCGCGGCGACTACCGGTGACGGCGCGAGTGCCTCGCGCGCGGCCTTGGCGAACCCCGGAGGCAGACTGGTGTCCGCGTGCAGGTAGCACAGAATCTCTCCCGTCGCCGCCGCCGCCCCGGCGTTCATCTGTA
>DATHUB010000191.1:0-4837 GCA_035462695.1 Coriobacteriia bacterium
TTCGCGCGCAACCAAGGGACACGCGCATCCGACGACACGTTGGCCGAGACGAGGCCGTGCTGGGCCGTTACCTTGGCGGTGGTGTGGCCTGTGACTGCCGAGCCCACTCGACGTGCCTCGACCAGCGCGACCCGGGCGCCGTTCTCGGCGAGTCGCAGTGCCGTCAGCGTGCCACACAGTCCGGCGCCGATCACGACGACGTCGGCGCCGACGATGCCTCGGAGGGGTGGATAGGGATCGCGTTCTCTGTCGGCGAGCCATGTTGACCCAGCCGCCCCGGCCACTCCGGGGCGGTCGTACAAGTACTCTCTCTGCATTATGTTGCCTCCCCCTGTGTCATCCCCGTATAGGAGGCGCGAGTAGCGCCCTCAACTGCAGGAATGAATTGGAAAGAGGCGGCTATCGCATCTAGTCGCGCTCCGCGTTCGCCTTGATTGCGTCACAGAGCCACTGCGCAAGACCCTCGCGCTGCTTATCGTAGTTCGCCTTGAAACGCGGATCGGCGACGTACATCTCGCCGAGGCAAACGTACTGCTTGCGTGAGAGGGGATAGAACCACTTGTCGATTTGGAGCCGAGCCTCGTCGGCGACGTCCATCGAGCGGGGGTCGGTCGGCTCGACGCCTGCGTCGAATAGCGCGATCATGCGCGCGCCCACCGCTTCCTGCTCGTCTTTGAAGCGCTGCCAGTCCGCCTTGGTGTAGCGAGCGGTGCGGCGCGCGGACTCCTTGTACGAGTCGGTCTCTCCCCAGCGCTCCTTTGCTTCTTCCTCGTGCTCGGCCGGGTCGAAGTCACCGAAGATCTCGAACATCTCTTCCTTGTTCAACTGAATCCCGCCTTCCATAGCCAGAATCGTCTTGTCGAGGAGCGCCAGCAGCCCCTCGTCTCGCTTGAGCTTGTCTGCCACGAGCTGCCTCTGCGCGACCAGCGCGTCGAGCGGGTCGAAGTCCTTGTCGCACAGGACCTGCCCTATCTCGTCGAGCGTGAAGTCGAGCTCGCGGTAGAGCAGGACCTGCTGTAGCCGCACGAGATCGTCGTCTGTGTAGAGCCGATAGCCCGCGTCGCTTCGCTGTGACGGCTCGAGCAGCCCGATCTCGTCGTAGTGGTGAAGTGTCCTGACGCTCACGTTGGCGAGCCTGGCCACTTCTCCGACGGTGTACGTCATTGGCGCACCTCCTTTCAGGTGTGAGCCTAGAGCCTAACGTTACGTGAGGGTCAAGCCAAACCTGCAGATTCTCTCCGCAATGCGCCTCGTCGCTGCCGTTCGTCCGATGACGTGGCCGGTCTGGGACGCGCGGGCGTGATGCGGGGTACGTAGGGTTCAGGAGGTGAGCCGCATGAAGATGAGAGACCGGTTCTTCAACAAGATTGGCAAGGCCGAAGAGGGGCTCCAAGAGTATGCCGAGGAAGGTCGAGAGGAACTTGCACAGCGCGCTGCCGAACTGCGCGCGCAGTTCGCTGAGAACGTTACTCAACAGGCAGTCACCAGTTTCGCTGGCTGGACGCTCGTCAGTACCGGCATCGCCTGGGGCGTGACCGATGTCATGAAGGGCCGCTTGACGTTTCGGAGCCTGGTAGCGCCGATCGCGCTGCTCGCTTTTGGCGCCGCCGTTCTCGGCGGGGGATCCATGTGGCAGCGGCGCTCGGCACACATCAGCGAGGCCGAGAGCAGAGTCCGCGAAGAGATGTACGCGCTCGATCCGTTCGCGCGCTTCCGCGTGCTGCGCGATGTCGGTGGCGAGACGGTTCCGTTCGTGAAGCGCATCTCGCTCCGCAACTGATTCGACAGCAGTACTTGTCTGCCCGCAACGCCCCGCATGCAACTCGGCGGGGCGTTCGTGCGTTACGCTGAGTCCCTGATCCCTGGTGACGCCGGCAAGCGACTTGGAGGCTCGATGAGCCAAGATGGACGTGTCCTGCTTCAGTTGGAGCACGCCCGAGTTGTGAGGCAGGGCCGAGAGATTCTCTCGGTCGACTCACTGATCCTCCGAGAGGGCGAGCACCTGGCAGTGCTCGGTCCGAACGGTGCGGGCAAGTCGACGCTCATAGGCCTGCTCACGAGAGACGTTCTGCCGCTCCACGCCGAGCCGGCGCCCGTGCGTTTTCTCGGACAGGAGCGCATCGCAGTTGCGGACGCGCGCAAGCTCTTGGGCGTGGTGAGCGCGAGCTGGCAGGAAGTAGTCGACGTGCACCTTTCGGTGCGGGAAGTCGTACTCGGGGGGCGATTCGGTGCCTTGGGGGTTCCCCCGCACTTGAGGGCGGCCGTGACCGGAGAGGACGAGGCGGCCGCGGACGCCGCGATCGGCGAGCTCGGCATAACCGAACTGGCCGCGCGCGATATGAGAACGCTGTCGACGGGCGAGGCGCGGCGTGCGCTGATCGCGCGCGCGCTCGTTCACGACCCCTCCATCGTCGTGCTCGACGAGCCGTGTGCCGGGCTCGATCCGACCGCCGCCTGGCAGCTGCGCGAGACGATGAGGCATCTCGCGAACGGGGGAAGGACCTTGGTGCTGGTGACGCATCACATCGAGGACCTGGTCGCGGCGGTCGAACGTGTCGTTCTGATGAGCGATGGCCGAGTGGTGGGGGACGGCCCCAAGCCCGAGATACTCACGAGCGAGAGGCTCAGCGCTCTGTTCGGAGTGCCGCTGGAGCTTGAGGAGCGCGCGGGCGAGTACCGGCTGTGGTAGTGGCGTACGACCGCTGGCAGGGTATACCTGAACTGGTAGCTACTGGAAGGCAATGTGCGTGCCGCTAAAAGAGACGATGACATCGGTTTCTGTGCTGTTCGAAGTCGCCGGGGTGACCATCATCTTGGGCGGATTCGTCTGGGCAGTGATTCGCGCCGCTCAGCTGGCGACGCGAGGCAGCGTTTCTGGTGCCTATGACATGCTCCGGCGGGTCTTCGGCAAGAGCATTCTCCTCGGACTCGAAGTGCTGGTGGCGGCCGATCTCATCCGAACCATTGCGGTGGAGCCGACCCTCGACAACCTGTACGTACTCGGGCTGCTCGTAGTGATTCGCAGCTTCCTGTCGTGGTCGCTCGACGTCGAACTTGAGGGTACCTGGCCTTGGAACAAGCGGCGCATCGAGCACGACGAAGCGCTCGCTCGGCTCAAGAGCGGGACCGGCTAGGGCCTCAGACCTCGGTGGTGAGGTCCTCGAGTTCCTCTCGGAACTCCTCTTCATCCATCTCCCAGAGCTCCTCGAGCACGTAGGTCCGCATGACCGGCTCGCCCCCCTCTTCCTCGAGGTAGCCGATCGTGATGGCATCGTGCTCGATCGCAACCGCGTATCCCGGCTCACTCCAGTGAAAGCTACCGGTGCGCAGTGCCTCCGAGACTTCGTACCCGTTGTCCTCGAGCCACTCTTCCATGTCATTGAGCACCACCGTGAGGCGGTCGAGCGAACCTCCGCGGTCATCGTCAAACATCGCCACTCCTCCAACCGTCCTGGTGCTCTCGGCTACCTTCCTACCCACCTTGCGCATCAGAGGCCGATGGCGGCAGGCCGGGCGGGCTGCGACAAGCGCTCTCGCGGCTCTCGATAAAACTACTAACCGAGTTATTGATTTACCCGATGACGCTCCTATACTGGTAGGAGACCGGCCGGACTAGGTAGGAGCCGATTGGACGAGGAGGCGAGACCGTGCCCGTGCGTCATGCCATCCTGGGGCTGCTTCACGAGCGGCCTCGCCACGGCTACGACCTGAGAACGGCATTCCAGGCACTCGTTGGCGGGAGCGCGGTGTGGGACCTCAAGCCCGCGCAGGTCTATACGACCTTGGCCCGCTTGGAGCGCGACCACTTGATCGAGCCCATTGAGACCGTTCGTATCGGGGGCCCCGATCGCACGATATTCCGGCTTACCGATGACGGCCGAACCGCGCTTGCGGACTGGTTCTCAAGTGGCATGCATGGAGAGCACGTGCGTGACGGCTTCTTCGTGAAGCTCATGGTCGCCATCGCCGCCCCGGAGGCCGAGCCGCGCGACGTGCTCCGAGTCCAGCGTGCCACGCTCTACCGGGATCTGCATGCGGTGACGTCGCATCGGGCGCGAATCGACCGCACCACGGACCTCGCGCGCGCGATGCTGCTCGACAAGGCGGTCATGCATCTGGAGGCGGACGTGCGCTGGCTCGACATGGTCGAGGCCCGTCTCGGCGAGATCGAGCGACAGCCCGTCCCTATACCCACGCCGGCTCGACGGGGGCGTCCTCCGGGCAGAAGCGTGGAGGCGCGCGATGGAGACCCGCCCATGGACCTGGCGGCGGAAGCGGAACGGGCCGCCGGTTAGAGAACGCTCGCTCCGAGATTTTTCGAGGCCGGACCAATCCCGGCCGGGCGACAGGAGAGACTACGAATGGCGATCGTCGAAGCAAAGGGACTGACGAAGGTCTATGGGTCCGGGGACACTGCCGTCACCGCGCTCGACCAAGTCGACTTGGCGGTCGACCCGGGCGAGTTCGTTGCGGTCATGGGGCCCAGCGGGTGCGGAAAGTCGACGCTGCTGAACCTGCTCGGCGGCCTTGATTCGCCAAGCCGGGGCTCCATCGAGATAGACGGTCGTGAGGTCGCCGGAATGAGCGACGACGAGTTGACCATGTTGCGCCGCCGCCGGTTCGGTTTCGTCTTCCAGTTTTTCAATCTGATTCCGGTGCTCAACGCGACCGAGAACGCAGCACTTCCCCTGACACTCGACGGACTGCCGGGTGCACAAGCGCGAGCCAAGGCGGAGGAGTGGCTTCGCAAGGTCGGGCTCGGTGACAGGATGCGCAATCGCCCCGACCAGCTGTCGGGCGGTCAGCAGCAGCGCGTAGCGGTCGCACGTGCGCTCGT